>JAOUBX010000004.1 GCA_029860075.1 Deltaproteobacteria bacterium
TCAAATGGGGTAGCGGTGTTTTTCGACGTGGCGCCGCTTTTTTTGCAGCTAGTCCCAGGTAGTGAAAGAATGTGGCAATATCCCCGTCGCCGCCATCGAGACGGTACCAGATATGCGGGATATTTCGTGAGCGAAGGTAGCTTGCAGTGAGTGTGGTTTTACCGGAACCTCCGGGACTGCTTATCCAGGAAACAGGAGGCCTCTTATCCAGGAGAGAATATAATCGTTCTCTTTCAAGTATATCACCAGGAACAGGGGCTGCAATCTTGGCGATGGATGTTTTTTTAGTCATATATTTATAGTGCTATCTATAAAATAATTGTAATTATACTAAAGCGGGTCTCATTGTTAAAGGGATTAATGAGAAACATCACTCACATAAAAAAATGCCATTGTCAGGCATAACACCTGCAATGGCATTCTATATAAAGTTATTCCCTTGATTATTTGGCAAGAGGAATCAACTTTGTTACCCTCTTTCTTACCTCATCCTGCTCATCTTCAGGCATTGGAATAAGTCCTTTATCGATAAGATACCCGTCTTCCCCCCAGGCCTTGTCACTGGTAAACTCTTTGAGGAAACCTTCGATGCCGGGGATAGTACCAATGTGGGCCTTTTTTGCGTAGAAATAAAGAGGCCTCGATACGGGATATTCCCCTTCGGCGATGTTATCGAAGGTCGGTTCCTTGCCGTCAATGAGGCTCCCCTGGATCTTGTCACTGTTCTGGTCAAGGAAAGAGAAACCGAAGATACCGAAGGTTTCGGCATCGACTTCAAGCTTCTTTATGATGAGAACGTCGTTTTCTCCGGCATCGACAAAAGCGCCGTCTTCACGGATGGCGTGACAAATGGCTTTATATTTCTTCTTATCCTTTTTCTTCATTCCCTTGATCCAATCGAAAGATTTGCATCCACCTTCCATGGCAAGTTCGACGAAAGCATCACGGGTACCGGAAGTGGGCGGTGGACCGAGAACCTTGATCTTGCTTGAAGGGAGTGAAGGATTAACGTCCTTCCATGTTTTGTAGGGATTAGGGATAAGCTCACCGGCTTTTCCTGTGGGGACTTCCTTGGCTAGCGCAAGAAACAGGTCTTTACGGCTAATATTCATTGTTTTGGCTGCCCTTGAATTGGCAAGGACAATACCATCATAACCGATCTTAACTTCAATAATCTCTTTAATGCCCTTTTTACGGCACATTTCTATTTCTGATTTCTTGATAGCACGGGAAGAATTGATTATGTCGGGGTGAGATGCACCTATACCAGCACAAAAGAGCTTAAATCCACCACCTGAACCGGTTGACTCAATTTTAGGGGTCTTGAACTTTGTCGTTTTTCCAAACTGCTCGGCTACGACAGTAGCGAAAGGATAAACCGTCGATGAACCGACAACGCTGATGTAATCACGAGCGGCCTGGGCTGAACCTGCACTATAAGCAACAAGCAGTGCAGCTAATGAAATTAATTTAAATGTTTTTTTCATTAATTTTCTCCTATTAAATTTTGCGTTCATTTTTTGTCTCCCCCTTTGAAAAAGGGGGATTAAGGGGGATTTCTCGGTTCTCTGACTTCTAAAATCCCCCCTCACCCCCCTTTGCTAAAGGGCGGCATCAAAATAAACTGCATTTTGAATTTGTCACATTATGGCAGAGAATTATTACAGTTTTGTTACAGGAAGGTTAAGGTTAGGTTACGATCTCACTGATACACACCCCATTCCCCTCTCAATCTCCCCCTTGAAGGGAGGAGAAGTAAAAATCCTTCCCTTTCAAGGATTTATGCCCTTGAGGGTAGAGGATCAGGGTGAGAATTATTACAGTCTTGTGAAATGTATGAGGGGGCAGAAAATAACAATATCAGTCATCTTCACACCAGACAGTGCATTTTTGGCTGCCGTCGGGCCTGGCAAAAACAGCTTTTGTACATATTCCATAGGCGCTTCCTTCGAGAAATACCACTTTATCACCTCTTTTAAAAGCGGGGCACTTTTCTGTAGCTTCAAAGTTATGATTGTTTATCTCGAAAGAGCTTGCATGAGAAACGTCTTGAATTCTGTAGAGTTCATTCTTATCATCACTGAAGATACTTGAAAGTCCTCCACTTTCCTTTTTCTTTTCATCAGTATCTTCTGCCTTGATGCAATCTTTAACTTTACTCTCCACATATTCATCAAGCCATGAGCTAATGGCCTTAATCTCCTGAGGAGACAGTTTTTCAAGCCCTGATTTCTTAAACTGATCATATGGCATGACTTCAGTAATGCTTACCGGATCCGCAGCAAAAGATTGGAAGGGAAATAAAAGCATTAAAATAAAAAGAACTTTTTTCATAAACAGACCTTATCTTGAATTTAAATTTAAAGATAATCAGGGTAAGCTTGAGTTTTTCATAAAATAATCGATAAACGCTGAAATGTCAATTTGCTCTGCTGTTACAGCGGTTCATTCTTTTAGATACAACATCTCTTCAAGGGTAAAAATAAGCGCTTTTGCAACCTGCTCCATAAATTCAGGTGAAATACTATCTGACGTGTCATACCTTGTATGATAATTGGGGTTCCGCATCATGGCTGTGTCAGTAATCATGACTGCTGGAAAACCGGCATCCCAGAAAGGGGCGTGATCACTGAATCTTGAAGGAAGAAGGAGATAACCATTCATCATCACCTTGTGAGTAAAGACCTTCAGATCAGGAACCTTATTAAGGGCAATGTCCTCATAAAGAGACATTAATTTTTCCGATCCGCTGTTTCCAACAAGGGCGATAAAGTCACCAATATGTGGAGCATTTAAAAGAGGTGGAACCTGCTGACTTCCCGGTTCACTGCTTACATATCCAACGGATTCAAGGTTATAGAGTCCTTTGTAACTATGCCCCCTCCCCTTCATGACTTTTACAAAGTTCCTGCTGCCATAGAGAAAGGTAGCACCCGTCATTTGCGGTTCTTCCAATGTAAAGGCGATGAATTGCAATCCCTTTTGCGGCCCCAGTGCTCTTGCTGTCTCCAGCATGACGGCAACGCCTGATGCATTGTCATCGGCTCCCGGACTGCCTGCCACAGTATCATAATGTGCACAAACAGCATACCATTCCCTCTCAGCATCGATCCCGGAAGAGGTGGCGATAAGATTTCTATAAACCTTCCCCTGAAAATCAAACTCGTCATAATCGATATGAAAACCCAGCTTTTTGAACTCATTTTCAATATATTGAGCAGCACACTCCAGTGCATCACGGTCATAAACACCATCTCTTGCGCCTTCCAGGGTCTTTACAATTTCCATTATTTGCTTTTGCATTGTATTACTATACAACAAAAAAAGGCCTCATATAAGAGGCCCTTTAAGTTTTCTACCATATATAATTGAAAAGTACTTTTCTATTGTCTTTGCGAGCGAAGCGAAGCAATCTATATTTTGTTGGTTTATGGAGGACCGGGGAAGACTGCCCTCGGCGGTTTAATCTACTTTAAAGAAAAAGCTATCCGCTGAAGCGTCTGAACAAGGAATGTTTGCAGAAAGATAATAGCAAGAAAAACAATAATCGGTGAGAAATCTATTCCCCCCGCATGGAGCGGAAGAAGTCTTCTTACTCTATCAAGGACGGGATCTGTCGCCCTATGTAAGAACTGAACAATAGGATTATAAGGGTCGGGATTAACCCATGACAATATTACTCTGGCAAGAACTATATACATATATAGTGTGAGAACAATATTGAGTATCGCTGCGAGTGCCTCTAAAAAATTTCCAATAACAAACATAATGTGTAACTAAATAGCCTAAAGGCCCCTCTCTTGTCAATCTTAATCAGCTGATATAAAAATCAGCGGAAGACAGATTAACACAAATAAGTTTTGATTAACACTGATAAAAAACCTTAATCATCATTAAAGTATCATAATAAATCAGTGAAAATCTCTGTCAATTTATTTCAGGATTACTCACCTATAATCTTTATCTGAAACTGCCTGCTTCGCGGTCCATCAAATTCACAAAAATAAATTGCCTGCCATGTTCCCAGCAAAAGCTTTCCTTTTTCAATGATGACAGACTCGGAGCATCCCATAAGCGAGGTTTTGATATGGGCATCGGAATTCCCCTCCATATGCCTGTAATCGCCCCTTAATGGTACAAGCTTGTTCAGGTAAACCAGCATATCACGCTTAACCGAGGGGTCTGCACCTTCGTTAATGGTGATGGCGGCCGTTGTATGAGAAACAAAGAGTGTGCAGATTCCACTTGAAACACCACTTTCAGAAACTGCCTGTTTTACCTGTGCCGTTATATCGACAAACTCTTCCCGCTTTGAAGTACTAATATTTACAGTTATTAACATTAATTATCCAGTACTCCTTCAAGGTGATAAATTGGGGTTCAGAGCTTCACAAATTGGTCAAGGCAAGGCGCAGTCCGAAGAGAATGGCCTGCCCCCTTTTCAAGGACTGTAACGCGGCATTGGCCGATTTGTGAAGCGCCCTTCGGGCCAGCCAGGAAGTAGTCATCTGCGTTGTTGCACCCCAAGGGCACTTCCTTCGGGGCGCACTCTCTTGAATTAGCTATGACTAGTCCGGCGGTCGTGCGCCTAGCAGCTAACCGCTTTCTGGCTGTCTGAACTCTAATTTATCACCTTGAATGAGTACTACTATTCCGAAGAAAAATAGATCTCCCCATAATAAGCTTTTGCCTTGCCATGAGCATTGTCCGTATCGGTCATAATGGCGACGGCATCAACATTTTTTACATCATCTCCAAAGAGTTTTCTGTAATCTTCACGAATATTGCGTTTGTAAGTCAACCACTTACCCAGGTTATCAGGGCCCGATTCAACGGCGATCATCATGGCGTTTGACGTAAATGCATTGGGCCAATTACTGTTAAGAGTTTGTGAACTGGACCAGACATAATTGAGGGCCTTTGTTTTCCAGAAAAAGAGACCTCCTGAAAAAACAACATAAACCCTTGCCGGGTAATCATCACCGGCTTTACTTTTTTCATCAAGTCCGTCGAAGATATTTTCCACACGCCAGGTCCAGTTGAGATAAGGTGTTTTTTCAAGATCCACTTCAAGCTCTTTGAACATGCCCGATGCCGCATCATTACTTTTTGCTTCCAGCACCTTCCTCGCCTCAATATATACGATCCTGTAATCCGTCTTGCCGGCAAATTCCTTCTCTTCCCAGCCGGACAGGTCACCCCTGTCAAAATTACCAATGCTTACAGATTCTCCTGAAGCAGTATTAATAAAAAGAAAAAAAGCAAATGTTAAGAAAAAAGTGTTTTTCATAGTCTTTATCCTGGTACTCATTCAATTTATTACATTGAAGGAGTACTAGCAAAAGTATAATAAATATGGAGCTCTTCTTCAATAATTGTTTCATCATATTTCTGATATACTTTGCTTGAGACTTACATATAGATTGAACATTTACACTATTCTATAGTAATATTGTTCAACTCAATAAAGGACACTCTATGAAACCAAGCGTCAAAACAATTACCGTGAAAATGCTTCTTACCGTTATACTCCTTGCAGCTCTTAGTATGACGATTATTATCGGATTTAGTTTCAGAACGCTTTCTCACAAGATTGTTAAGAACCAGGCAATAGCCATATCTGAACTGGTGAAAGCCGGCATTACGTCGCATATGAAAGCCGGTATTATGGATAAAAGGGATTACTTTCTCAGTGAAATAAGATCTTTAAAAAAGATTGAAGGTATGAAGGTTGTCCGTTCGCAATACGTCATTAACCAGTTTGGGCCCGGTTTTAAAGGTGAAAGCGACAGGGATGAACTGATCAATCTCGCCTTAACATCAAAAGAGGCTCAGTTCGTCGTCGAAGAATTTGTATTCTACCCATCAATTCGATCTGTCATCCCTTTCATAGCCTCAAAAGAAGGGGCATTAAGCTGCCTTGATTGTCATAAAGTGAAAGAAGGTACCGTTCTTGGCGCCGTGGATATCAGTCTCGATCTTTCTGAATATAGAAACGATGCCATGTGGATTATAGGAGCTATTTTAGGCCTTTCTGTCATGTTTGTTGTCATGATCATCATCAATACCTTCAAAACGGTTCAGCAACACGTCAAGGATCCTCTGGAACATTTAATAGAAAAGGCAAGAGAAGCCTATAACAGGCATAAGCCCGTTGAAGAAGAGCTTTTTGAAAGCCTTGAATTTGAAAATGTCGCCAAAGAAATTAATCTCTTTAACGATGACATTGTAAAAAGTCACATTCTTCTGGAAGAGAAAAATAAAGAGCTGTCTCAACTTAACGATGAAATAGAGGAAACACTAAAAGAAACAATTTTCACAATGGGTATCATTGAAGAACAGAAATCAAAGGAAACAAAAAACCACACGAGAAGAGTCAGTGAATATTGCAAACTTCTTGCTAAGAAATATGGTTTATCTCATGAAGAAGTTGAGATTGTGGGTTCTGCTGCGCCACTTCATGATATCGGTAAAATCGGCATATCCGACTATATCTTGTTGAAAACAGGCCCTCTCACTCTGGAAGAACAGGAAATCATGAAGAGCCATACTCTAATGGGCTATTCTATGCTTATCCATTCAACAAGAAGTATTCTTAAGGCAGCGGCAATCATCTCTCACCAGCATCATGAAAAATGGGATGGTTCAGGCTATCCCCAGGGACTTAAGGGGGAAAATATCCATATTTATGGTAGAATTGCAGCCCTTGCCGATGTTTTTGATGCACTTTCCATGAAGCGTCCCTATAAGGAACCCTGGACAACAGAAAAGATTTTAAAACATATAGAGGATTCCAGTGGAAGTCATTTTGACCCTGTCCTGGTGGCAATTCTCTTTAATAATCTTGATGAATTCAAGGAGATAGGTAAAAAATACAACATAAATTTCGAGGAGCCCAGACACTTGCTCCACAAATTGAATAAGAAGACAGGTGAACTGATTTATGAAATTTAACGTGAGAGTAATAAATACAGTGGCCGGTAGACAAATGAAATACCTGCATGGCTAGCAACATGTATTCAGAAAAAAAACTAATAGTCCCATGACTATCAAGTAAAAATAAAAAGGGAGACATTCTCATTGCAATGTCTCCCTTTAATCAACTTTTATTATTAATTTGTAATACTGTTAAGCCATCTCAGAGGTAGCTTCTAATAGAAAATCATAGCAGTTATCTTTGATCTTTGAATTGGCTCGCTGCCTCATTGCATTTCTTGGATGCCTGTTGAGGTGTCCGCTAATGCCGTAAATATCATTAAAGCCCCATTCTATCTCTTTTCTTAGTGCAACTACATGCTCCTGAATCACCTTGTAAAGAGGCCTTGAAGTAAATTTGGGATTTTTAAGGAAATTAAGAAGAAGTTCCAGGTTGCAATTGCCGGCGCCCCGGCCCATTCCATTTACAGTGGCGTCGAGCATGTTTACACCATCAATGATGGCCTGCTGTGTATTTGAAAAAGCAAGCTGCTGGTTATTATGAGCATGGAAACCAAGCTCCTTCTTGGGCGCATGTTCCTTATACAACTTGATATAACTGGTTACCTGCTCAGAATAGAAAGCGCCGTAACTGTCGACAAGGTAAAGGTAATCTACCTCCGGTGTTTCATTTATCTGCTGAAGTCCTTCAATAAGCTCGGTCTTGATTGCCGCTGAACATGCCATAATATTGATAGCTGTCATATAACCGAGATCCTTGGTTCGCTTAACGAGGTCAAGGCCCTTATCGATGTCCGGAACATAACATGCCGTACGCACCATATCTATAACTGATTGATCAGCAGCAAGCATGGAGGAGACGTCTACTCTTCCCACATCATACATTACTGCCAGCAAAGGTCTTGTTTCACCGTCATAAGAATCAACAACAGCCTTGATGTCATCTTCGTCGCAAAAATTCCATTTACCATATTTTTCACGGGTATATTCATCACTCTCACAGAGCTTCTTTCCTATTTCCATAATATCGACGCCTGCCTTGCAGGTGGCCTGATAAATAGCCTTCACAAAATCATCAGTAAAATGATAATTATTGATAAGACCGCCATCGCGGATTGTGCAGTCGAGAACTTTTAACTCTTTTCTATACATCTTAATAACTCCGGGCTACTTTTTTAAAGTTTAAGAAAATTGAGCATATTAGCTTAAAAAAGCTCGAAAAACAAGGCTTTTAAGGGATATATACTCTTTTTTAAATTATCCTTACAGGCAATGGCCCTCATAAAATATCAATCAGGGGCGGTATGCATAGATGATTCAACAAGAGAAATCATTTTTTTAAGTACACTATATGCAGCAATTCCAGACAAGATGTAAGAAATTGCCGCAGCACCGAATATCCCTTTCAGACCAATAAGTTCAGAACCTGCCCAGGCCAGTGGTATATAAATAACAAAGGCCTGCACAGAACTAAGCACTGCAGAATGAAGCGGCTTTTTAAGAACATTCAGTGCCTGGCATGACAATCTTAAAACGCCCTGCAAACTGTAACCGGCAGGGACAATCCAGAGATAATCAGCAATGATGGAAATAACAAGTTCGTTGTCACTGAAAAGTGAGCCAATGAAGCGACCTGAGAGTGCAAGGATAAGCCCCATCAATAATCCCCACCCTATAGCAAATTGCTGAGAGTATCGTATTCCCAGGCGTAGTCTGTCGAACTTTCGGGCCCCAATATTTTGTCCAACAAAAGGGCCGATAACAGCATGGAGCGCCATAACGATGATAAGAGCAATCATGTCGATGCGTGATGCCACGCCAAAAGCCGCCACAGCTTCAGGACCATAGTCGGCAACGATTCTTATAATAATACCTGTAGAGATGGGAATTATTAAATTTGCTCCCGCAGTAGAGAGACTGATATAAAGTACCTGCTTCCAGGAATCCACCATTTTCTGAATGCCCGGATATGAAAATTCAATCATCTTTTCACGTTTGTAGAGAACATACATTGACAAAAGAAATGAAAATATTCTCGAAATTACCGTTGCAATAGCTGCACCAGCCAGTTCAAGACGGGGAAAAGGCCCTATGCCGAATATGAGTAAGGGATCGAGGATGAGGTTCATTAGCATAGCCAGAAGCATGATGACACTTGCCGTTTTCGTATCTCCCGTTGCCCGAATGGCATTATTTCCTACCATTGGAATGACCAGGAAAAGAACACTGGCATACCATATAACCATATATTCTTTTATGAGGGGATATATGTGAGAGGGGGCACCCAGCAACCTGAACGTCGGTTCCATAAGAGCAAGACCCAAAGCAACAAATACAACTACAATCAAGAAAGAAAGAATCAGGCTGTCTGTTGTTAGTCTGACCACTTTATTACGATTGCCTTCACCGATGGCACGGGAGATTGTCGCCGAGGCGCCTATACCGAGCCCCAGGGAAATACTTGCTACGATCATGACAATGGGAAAAGTAAAGCTCATTGCCGCAAGTTCCTTCGTTCCAAGCTTGCTGACAAAGTAAGTATCGATAAGATTAAAAGCGATAATGGAGAGCATCCCGAAAATCATGGGAATGGTCATATTGATGAGCAGCTTATGAACAGGACCGTCAACAAGGTGGGCTTTTCTTTTTTCACTTCTCATAATTTAAATAAAACTAATTCTTTTAAAGCAGGACATAAAAAAGAAGAATTCAAATAATTGGAGATAAAGGGTATATTCCGGTTGCAAGGATTCCGAAACAGGGCTACTTCAGATATTCTTAGCCTCCTCTTCAAACTTCTCTTCAAATCGCTCATAATCATAGGTCACTCTGTCAAGATCTGAATAGGCCATATCAAGACTATCTCTCAGCTCTCCCGTTGACTTTGATAACTCGACAATAAGATCACTATCAGATTCCTGGGATGCCTTGACAAGTGCTTCATTTTCCTCTTCAAGCCTTTCTTCCAGCTCCATGATCTTCATTTCAAGGGTATCCATCTCTTTCCTGAGGGGGGTTAAAATGGTGGAACGTTTTGCCGTAAGTTCCGCCCTTGCCTTTCTAAGCTCCTTTTTACTTACTTTGGCCTTATCATCTTCGCCTTTCCCTCCGGCGGCCTTAACACCGGGCGCTTCATCATCGCCCCACCCGACCTGGCTGAGGAAGTCGGCATAGCTGCCGTCGAAAAAAAAGACTTCATCATTATGAAATACGATAAGCTTTGTGGCAATCCTGTGAAGAATGGCCTCATTATGGGTAATCATAACAACGGCCCCTTTGAAAGCATCGCTTGCATCCATGAGTGCATCGGTAGATTCCATATCGAGGTGGTTGCTCGGTTCATCGAGGAGCAAAAGATTTGTCGGTCTCACAAGAAGATTTCCCAGAAGAACACGGCACTTTTCTCCTCCTGAAAGAACGCTGATCTTCTTAAGTGCAAAATCACCTGAGAACATCATAGCGCCGCATATTTTCCTGGAAGCCCCCCTGTCCTTATCAGGGTGATTAGACATGATCTCTTCTTCAACTGTCATATGATCATGAAGCGATGCCGTATGGCTTTGTTCAAAATAAGCTTTTTCAACCTTTTCATGCACCTTTATTTCGCCGGAAATTGGCCTTAACTGGCCGGCAAGGAGTTTTAGCAGCGTTGTCTTTCCCTTTCCGTTTTTACCGATGATACAGATCTTGTCATGGGGGCAGATAGAAAAATCCAGATTGCTGATAAGGTCCGGCTGTCCCGGTCCGTAGTTAAATGTCAGGCCCTTTACTTCCATCATCCTTTTTGCCTGGAAAGGCGCATGGCTGAAGGAGAATGCCAGGTTTGCTATATTACCAAGTTTCTCCGTCTCCCCCATCTTTTCGAGCGCCTTGATGCGTGACTGGACCTGTTTGGCTTTTGTCGCCTTTGCCCTGAAACGGTTAATAAACTGCTCAGCCTCTTGCCGCTTCTTTTCTTCACCAAGACGTTGCTTTTCCTGAAGCTCCTCTTCCTGAGCAATTTTCCCGTAATAGGCAGAAGTGGTTCCTTTCAATTTTCTTATTCCACCACGATGAATTCCCATGGTATGCGTCGTTACGGCATCCATAAAACCCCTGTCATGGCAGATAATAAGCAGTTCATTGGGCCATAATTTTAAAAAGCCTGTAAGCCAGCGAATAGAGAGAATGTCCAGAAAGTTCGTCGGTTCATCAAGGAGAAGGAGATTAGGCTCTGAAACGAGCACCTTGGCAAGATTAATCCTGATTTGGTAGCCCCCTGAAAACTCATGGGGATGGCGTAAAAAATCATCTTCCGAAAAACCGAGACCTGACAGGACCTTCTCTACACGCCATTCATCATTTATCTGTTCCTCCCGGAGTCCAAGGCAAGCCTCTTCTATGACCGTGTCTCTGGTAAAGTTAATATGCTGGTTCAGGTAACCGATGCGGTAGTTCTGGGGTGTAATAATATTCCCTTCATCATAAGGCTCCTGCCCTGTCAGGATTTTAAAGAGTGTCGATTTGCCGTGGCCATTTCTACCGACAAGGCCTGCTCTTTCACGGTCTCCTATGCTGAAAGAGGCATCCTTAAAGAGAACCTGTTCTCCATATTGTTTACTTAAATTCTGAACTGAAATCATTATTGCCTATGTCCTTATTTATGTAGATATTTTAAATGAATAGGGTATGATAACATAGAAAGGTGCAATTTAGTACGTACTCATTATTTTGTACGGAGGTCTTCCTTATCTTTCTCAGTCACTTAAGATAGATAATTTAAAAAAGGAGGTATTTCATATATGAACAATAATTTTGAGGCCTGCCCCTATTGCGGCAAGAAAATCATGAAAGGGGCCATGCGATGCATGGCATGCGGCAAAATACTTAAAACGGCCGATGAGCAACAGTTATCTATTGAGAGATACAAAAAATCTCAAGAGTCTTCTTTCATAAATACCATTGTCAAATTCATCTTTTTTCTGCTTTTTATTGCTGCTTTGGGAATCTTATACAGGTTCTACGGTGATCAGATATTGGACTTTATCAGACCATATCTGAATTAATCCCGGAAAGGGCAGTAAGGAAAAGAAGGCTAATTAATAGAACTCATTGTTCACGTTATATTCTTTTTAGCGTCTTTTTCAAGTAAACTTTTCACACTTTCTCTAAGCATTGCAACCCTGACAGGTTTATGTAAATAGTCCTTATAGCCCAGGTTATCAAGTTCAAATAAGGTTTCTTCATCCCTGTTGCCGGAAATAAGCAGTACGGGAATATTGCTCTTTTTTTCTTTCAGTGATCTGACAAAATCTATTCCTGAAAAATGAGGCATTTCAATGTCCGATATAATGAGATCAATATCATCGGCCTCACTAATTACAGACAGGGCACCTTTCCCGCCTGAAGCGCTACTTACCCTGTATCCATCAGCATTGAATAAATGAAGATATAAAGAACGGGTTGTTTCATCGTCATCAACAACCAGAATATGGTAATCCATTGACTAACCTACGGTGTTTTTTCTCATTATAATATCAAAGAATTGAGGCAGGAAATATAGAGGGGATAACCTTTTTTATGTCGTCATTTGCACTACAAAAAGGTTTTTCATCTACAAAAAAAGGAATCTCTATTCAATCAAACCATGTTTCACAGCATAATAGGTAAGCTCGGCATTGTTCTTCAAATTCATTTTTTCGAGCGTCCTTATCCTGTAAGTGCTAACCGTATTTTCGCTCAGTCTGAGTTCATCTGCAATTGCTTTTACCGTCTTTCCCGAGGCAATCATACACATAATCTGGTATTCCCGGTTAGAAAGCTTTTCATGAGGAATTATTTCATTGTTTTCTTCTATGGCAAAGGCAAGCCTTTCCGCCAGCGATGAAGTGAGGTACTTCCCACCATGGAGGACCTTTTTTATGGCCTCAATAAGTTCATCGGCAATACTCTTTTTTGTCAGATATGCAGAAGCGCCCGACTTTAACGCCCTGATGGCATATTGATCTTCAGGATAAGCGCTAAGCATAAGAACAGGTACTTTGGGACTGGCCTTTTTTATATCTTTAATAATATCGAGACCGCTCCTGCCCGGCATGGCAATATCGAGAAGGACTATCTGGTAGTCACTGCTATTTATGCAACTAAGTGCCTGACTTGAATTAGAAGCTTCATCGACTGTAACATCGTCGAAGGAATCATAGAGCAGCTCTTTAAGACCTCTTCTGAATATGGGATGATCATCAGCTATAAGCATCTTTATCATTAGTTCACCCTGCCTTTATATGGAATAGAAACAAAAACCTCAGTTCCTTTGCCTTTTTCTCCTGAAATAATCAACTCCCCCTTCCATGGCGAAATTCTCTCCCTCATGCCTATGAGACCAATGGACATAGGATCATGAATATGCCTTTTTTCAATCCCTGTCCCGTCATCTCTGACAATCAGTTCTATCTTGTCATCACCAACGGACAAATTAAGATCCACCTGTGAAGCCTCTGCATGTCGAACAATATTGGTCATCGCTTCCTGTACAATACGAAAGAGAGCAAGAGAGAGTTTATCACAAAGATCAATCTCTTTTGGCTCAAGTATAACATTATATTTGATTTCCGACCTTTCTTCAAAGCTTTGAACAAGCCATTCAACGGCGGATATAAGCCCCAAATCATCGAGAACAGTGGTTCTTAACTGTGAGGAAATTTTTTGCACCGAGTCGATTGCATTATCAACAAGACAGGAAACCCCTTCAATCTTTTTTATTAAGCTCCCCTGATCATCTCCCAATCTTTTTTTAACCCAGAAAAGATCGAGATTAATCACAGACAGGATTTGTCCTAATTCATCATGAATATCACGGGCCACACCCTGTCTCTCTTCTTCCCGAACATTCTGGAGGTGTAAAGCGAGATTATGCAGTTGCTGCCTCGATTCCTCCAGTTTTTCTTCGGCCACCTTTCTATCGGTAATATCTTCCACAATACCAAGCATCCTGATGGGTCTCTTTTTTTTATCCCTCATAACATCACCCGATTCGAGCATCCATTTTACGGAGCCATCAGGCCAGATGATCCTGTGTTCTACGAGATAATTCTTCCCCTCATTTACTGAAGCATTGACGGAGTCCGTGACAAATTGCCGGTCATCAGGGTGAAGGCAGTCGAGAAATGCTTCAAAAGTTCTTTTAAATTCTCCCTTTTTAAAACCGAAAAGAGGCTCAATTTGTTCGGACCATTCCAAGCTCCCCGTTTCTATATTCCAGTCCCAGCTTCCCACATTAGCCAGTTTCTGGGCAAGCGAATATCGTTCCTCACTCTCCCTCAAAGCAGCTTCAATTGCTTTGCGATTCTCTATTTCCTGTTGCAGTTGCCTGTTAATCTGAACCAGATCTTTTGTACTCTCTTTTACCCGTTCTTCAAGCTGCTCATTTGCATGCTTCAAGGCCTTTTTCTGATCATCAATTATCTCTTTCAGATAAGCCGTATATTTAAGTTCTATTCCTTTAGTCACATCAAACTGTGTAACAAATCCCGAAATTTTGCCCTTCTCCGAGACAACAGGCATATGGCGAATGTTTTTCTTAAGCATTATGCTCAAGGTATCGAGTACATTAGAATTTTCGGGAGTAGTCACAAGGGGAGAAGACATGACATTCTCTACCGTTGCAGTCTCCAGCGTGTTTTCCCTGTTCCCTATTTTTACGAAATCACGCTCAGTCAAGATACCGACGGGTTCGCCCTCTTTTGTAGCTATAATGCAGCTTACCCCTGACCTTGCCATCAATTGTATTGCATCCTTCAACAATGCCTTCCTGTCTATAGATACGGCATTTCTTGTCATGATTTCAGAGACTTCCTTTAAGTCGACAAAATATTCAAATCCCAGGAGCTGCATAAGATTTGTCAGTGTAATAACACCCTTAACTTTACCGGCATCATTAACTACAACAAGGTGTCGAATCCCTCTGGAAACAAACTTATTCACTGCTGAAAAAGCATCTTCTTTGATATTTACGGTAATAACAGGAGAAGTCATGACATTCTCCACAAGCTTTCCCTTGAGTCCACTCCCGCACATGAGATTGACAATGTCTCTTTCGGTAATAACTCCGGCAAGACTTTTTTCAGCCGATAGAATAACAAGGAAGCTGATTCTTTTTTCAACCATCATAGTCAGAGCATGACCGAGAGGCTTATCAGCCATAATGGTAACGACATTTGAGGACATAATGTCTTTAATTGATTTTTTTAACATCTATCTCCGCAGAAAGTAAAAATATGTGATCAGTCTAGACCTTGAATTAATTTAAATCAAGGAGCCTGAAGGACTCAGGAACTCACAGCAGGAAAAATTAATTTTATAACAATTGATCTTATGCCACAAGAGAGATTTATTACTAAGTCTTCGTAAGGGATCTTAATTTTTCCAGAATCTTTACCATGGCCAGCGTATCGAGCTTGCAATATTCAAGCAGATCTTTAATAATCAATGCTCTTTCTTCTTTATCTTCTTTCCCGGCAAGTCCCTTATAGGCAATAACGGCATCTTCACCATTGGCAACAGCCATGCCTGAATAACCGAGGTCCGGCACGAGCGCCGGAAGAACGTATTTGAGAGAGTAGCTCCCTTTAAGTGCCTTTGAATAATAGAACCTGTTTTTAAAAGGCTCCATCAGGTCTGCAACGTTATCATAGATGGCCATCAATTTTTCACTATATTGAGGAAAAAGGGCGGCAAGATCTTTAATTATTCCTTTTTCAAATTGCATATTATAGGTAATGACACAGGCATTTTCAGGAATAAGCTCTACCAGCATTCGTGCCAGTTCCTCCCTGCCGTCATGCCCTGACTCTGCAAGGAATTCATTGTGATCAAGGTCATCATGAGGGGAATTAAGAGCATAGATTGAAAATTGAAAGGGAATCCTGCAATAGGGACTTGTATTATCAAAAGGGGGGATGGCCTCATTGTAAAGGGTTTCAAAGTCGAGAAAGGCTAAAGGGTAATAAAGCTTATGGAGAAAGGCTTTTATGCTGTCCCTGTCTATGTATTCCCGGTCGTAAAGCTCCGCCTCTACCTGCATGCGCTGATCTTTGTTAAGGCCCTTTAAATCGATATCTTCAAAGCGGATAACACCGAGCCTGTAATAAGCAAACTTATCAATTCCCCTGCCCCTTAATTGAAAGATGGAGTTTTCAGGAATGTGAGCCCAGCAGTGAGGGATAAATTCACATTCATAAGGTTCATTGCAATGGGGGCCGATATCGATTAAGGTCGTCAATCCTGAGGCAAGCATCTCTCTCTGGCGGGCCAGCTCACTTTCAACAACCTCCATGGCTGAGGCAATATTCTCTGTCAGGTCTGCAATCCTGAAGAGTTGGTGAACATCAATATCACCCTGCCTCACATAATCACTATTAATATGGACAAGGCAGGCCTTTGAAAGATTGATACCACAACCCTTTAAGACACGGCACTGGATGGCTATATCATAAATATGAAGATCTTTGACTCCTGTTGAACTCTTTACTTCATAAAGCTCCCAACCATCATCACCTTTATGAAGGATATCGACAATAGCCATCACATTATCATGGCTGAAACTTGCCTCATAGATAGTTTCAACTCCCTTATGAATAAGGTCTTTTGTATGAATAATCTTTTTCTTAAGTGTCCCTTCTTCATAAAGGATTTCTTCCCCGCCGGGAAAGAGTTCCCTGGCCAGCTTGCCCACCGCCTTTCCTTCATCAAAAAGAGCTTGCAGACCGGCAGAAGGTTCTACCCTCAAGTGGGGTCTGTTTTTATATAACCAGAGTGATTTATGGCACTGGAGACCACGGATAAATTGTGATTTAGAGAGGAAAGGGGTCATGAATCAATGGTGTTTTGGAAGGGTTGCAGGAAAATCCCGGATATACCCGGTTCTGGCTCTGGTTCTGATCAGGGCTCTACTCTACATGGCGCTCTGTAAATTTCTTCTCATACTTGAAATCTGAATAATATTGAGAACTCTTGCTTTCAAAATTTCAACAAGCTCAGGCTGCATATATCCATATCTGTCAGGAACATCGAGAACGATCATTCTTTTGTTCTTAAGCAGTTTACTATATCGCCTGCTTATTTTACTTCTATGTCTCTCTTCCATGACAAAGATCAGGTCCGCCCATTCAATCAGATCACCACTTACCGGTGTAGAGGCATCAGCATTGGTACCGGCACCGATAGCCTGAACACCTTCAAATCTGGAAAACACAGCCTCTGCAGTGGGACTGCGGAGTCTGTTTTCACTGCAAACAAAGAGTAGCTTTTTCATACATTAGGGACTATTGAATCGCTATAGATTATGGTAAGAATATAGTTAAATTAATCATAGAAAAAGAACAATTGCAAACATTTATACCAAAAAAGCGGCAATTTCATAATGATTTTATTGATAAAAAATTATAAGGCAGAAGGTGACTTTTCTTCGCTACCCCCTAAGTCCGACTGGCTATTAGAGCGTACCTCAAGCCCCTCCCTCGATTGAAACTCTCAGTTCTTCCAGTTCTTCCCAACGTTTATAATCCTCTTCCAGGCTTTTTTCTATATTTTCAATGTCTGCTTTTATCTCAGAAATCCTGTCACTATTACGGTATATTTCAGGGTCAGTCATAAACTGGTAAAGTTCCTCTTTTTTTTCTTCCAGCTTCTCTATTTTCTCAGGAAGCTCTTGCAGCTCCTTATTTTCCCTGAAACTCAACTTACGGGGGCGTTCCTGCTTTTGCTTTGCTCCGGTTTTTTTTTGATTTTCCTTTATTTCAACCTTACGCTGCCTTAGCCAGTCATCATAACCACCGACATACTCTTCGACTCTTCCCACCCCTTCAAAAACAATAGTGCTCGTTACAATGTTATTTATAAAAGAGCGGTCGTGACTAACGAGAAGGAGCGTGCCCTTATATTCTGAAAGGACCTCTTCAAGAAGATCAAGGGTTTCCATATCAAGATCATTTGTGGGCTCATCCATGACGATAACGTTTGACGGCTTGGTAAAAAGTTTTGCCAGCAAGAGGCGATTTCTCTCACCGCCGGAAAGAATTTTTACGGGGCTCCTCGCCCTGTCGGGCGTAAAAAGAAAATCCTGCAAATATCCGATAATATGTCTTGATTTACCGTTAAGAATGACATGGTCATTCCCTTCACCCACATTATCCTGGACACTTTTTTCTTCTTCGAGTTGAGATCTTAACTGGTCGAAGTAGGCTACCTCCAGCTTTGTTCCCAGCTTTAGAGTACCGGAAAGAGGCTCCATTTTATGAAGAAGCGTCTTGAGAAGTGTCGTTTTACCGGCGCCATTGGGACCGATTATGCCCACCTTATCACCGCGCATGATGATGGTGGAGAAATCTTTTACAACAACATTACCGTCATAACCGCAGCTAAGGTTTTCGGCCTCTATGACAAGCTTTCCCGACAGTTTACCTTGCTGCAGACTCATCTTTACCTCACCCATGTGCTGTCGCCTATCCTGAAGCTCCCTGCGCATTTTTACAAGCGCCCTCACCCTCCCCTCATTACGGGTCCGCCTTGCCTTGATCCCCTTCCTGATCCATACTTCCTCGTCAGAAAGTTTTTTATCAAACTTTGCTCTTTGGGCCGCTTCCTCCTCTAAAAGCGACTCCTTTCTTTCGAGATAAGTATTGTAGTCGCAATTCCAGCTGCCAAGGCAGCCTCTATCAAGTTCGACTATGCGTGTAGCAAGCTTTTGCAGGAAAGTGCGGTCATGGGTAACAAAGAAAATGCTCCCTTTGTATCTAAGAAGGAAATCTTCCAGCCAGGCAATAGAGTCAATATCAAGATGGTTAGTCGGCTCATCAAGAAGGAGTATATGAGGATCTGTGGCAATTCCTCTTGCAAGAAGTACCCTTCGCTTCATGCCTGCTGAAAGATTTTTAAAAAGAGATGCGCCGTTAAGTTTCATCTGCGAGAGAAGCCTTTCTACCTGCTGCTGTCCTTCCCAGCCCGCACCATCACTAAGAGCTTCTTCCACTACGTCAGACACGGTATCATCAAGACGGTTAGGCACCTCTTGTGTCAAATAGGCAACACGGAGCGACTGCTGCCGGGCAATCTTTCCACTGTCAACGGCAATATCCCCTCTGATCACTTTCATCAGTGTCGATTTGCCTGCACCATTTCTACCGAGCAGACAGACCCTTTCATTTTCTTCTATCTGCAGGTTAACGCCATCAAAAAGAGGCGGTCCTCCGAAACTTAGTTTGACATCATTCATACTCAGAAGAGCCATAAAGATTATTCTCCGTCATTTAATATACAGGAGCCTGTCGGACTTAGGGCTTTTTCTCGCTACAAATTCCTAAGTCAGACAGACTCCTAGCCGGCATTATAGCATTTTCTTGAATTATTAAGTAATGATTCCACTCAATGAAGGCGGGGAATACAGAAAAGAATATAAAGAGGATTCACTAGTCAATGGTCTCAATCCTGTCGCTTGCCTTACTTACGATAAAGATCCTCTCATTATTGCTTTTGGGATCGGTGGGGGTTACAAAAAAGCCGGTTTTATTGAGAGAAAAGGTTGCCGTATAACCTACCAATGTTTCACCATCATGAAAATGAATCCTTACCTTTTTGCCGAAACCTTTTTTTCCCGTATCGACTACCTTCCTGTAACGAGGGTTTCCTTTCAAACTTTTAACAAAGTAAACAGCCTTGAGTTCTGATATATGGACCTCTTTATGGAAGAAACCTATTTCATCATTATCGATAAAAAAGGACTCCTTTTCCGGCGAAAAGCTGCTGGTTTCACCCTTAACCCTTCTGCCATCTACAAAATGAGCAACGACGAGGTTCTTCATGATTAACCTTATATCGCAAAAGAGTGTCCCTTGCAAGCAAATGTCATTTCGACCAAAGAGAGAAATCTTAATCATCTATTCAATGAATTGAAAGAAAGATTTCTCTCTTCCTTCGAAATGCCCCCTGGTGTTTTTTCTCTCACTCTTTTCTGTAAATTCTGTGGCCAAAACTTCTGCTTGACATGAATCCCATAAAAAAGACTATAATAGTATCCATTATGAACGTTAATTCAACAATCCTAAGCAACCTTCTACTACCAAACCTGTCTCTTTTGAGGCAAGGTTACAGGAAGAGGTGCATTTAAGGGTTAGTGAATAACTGAAAAATTAAACAGGCATTCTAAAAGCCACCACCTCTTCGAGGTCGGTGGCTTTTTTAGTGCCTTAGAAATAATTTTTTTCTGTAGAAATTATTTCGTGAAGGCACTTATACCCGGAGGGTATTATTAACTCCGTCCTTGAAGAGATCAAACAAGAGGAGGATAGATATGAAGGAACAAAGAAAAAACAAGTACCAACCCTACCCTGCTATGGCCCTTTCAGACAGAAGCTGGCCTGACAAGGTCATTACAAAGGCGCCCCTTTGGTGTAGCGTCGATCTTAGAGACGGCAACCAGGCCCTTGCCTCACCTATGGGAATTGACCAGAAGATGGCCATGTTCGACCTCCTTGTAAGAATCGGTTTTAAGGAGATAGAGGTTGGTTTTCCTGCGGCTTCGGAGGTGGAATTTAATTTCCTGCGGAAACTGATCGAGAAAGATCATATTCCCTGTGATGTAACCTTACAGGTGCTCACTACTGCCCGTGAAGAGCATATTAAGAGAACCTTTGAGGCCATCAAGGGAGTTAATAAGGCCATCGTTCATCTTTACAACTCTACATCGAGAGTACAGCGGGAAGCGGTCTTTAAAAAGAGTCAGAATGAGATAACTGCCATTGCCGTCAAGGGTGCCGCTACTATGAAGCAATTGAGAGATGAGTCCGGCAACAGCGGAATCAGATTTGAGTACTCTCCCGAAAGTTATACGGGAACAGAGGACAGCTTTGCCCTTCATATCTGTCATGCCGTTATGGATGTGTGGAAACCGACCCGTCTCGACAGGATGATTATCAATCTCCCTGCAACGGTAGAGATGTTTACACCCAACATCTATGCCGACAGGATCGAATGGTTTCACCGTCATATTAAATACCGGGAATCTGTCATTTTAAGCGTCCATACCCATAATGACAGGGGAACAGCCGTAGCGGCGGCAGAAATGGCGATCATGGCAGGTGCCGACCGCGTGGAAGGCGCTCTTTTCGGCAACGGTGAGCGCTCGGGAAATATGGATATAGTCACTATGGCCCTTAATCTCTATACCCAGGGGATAGAAACGGGACTCGATTTTTCAGACATTGACCATGTAAGGAAAATCTATAGAGAGTGCACGGCTATGGATATTCATCCCCGCCACCCTTATGCAGGAGAACTCGTCTACACAGCTTTTTCCGGCTCACATCAGGATGCAATCAACAAGGGGCTCAAAGCCAATGAGGCATCTGAAAGTGAACGATGGGATGTACCCTACCTCCCTATTGACCCGAAAGATGTGGGAAGAAACTACGAAGCCGTCATCAGGATCAACAGCCAGTCGGGAAAAGGCGGAGTCGCCTACATCATGGAAAGTGAGTTCGGCTATCGCCTTCCGAGAGATATGCAGCCACATTTCGGTAAGATCGTACAAAAGGAAACTGAAATTAAGGGATCGGAATTAGCGGCTAAGGAGATAGGTAACGCTTTTCATGACACCTACATGCCGGATAGTGGCCCCTACTGTCTCAAATCATTTGAGAGCCATAATGCCACCGGTGAGGTTTCTCATATTGAGGCGGTAATAAGCCATGAAGGTGTCCATTTCTCCATCAAATCGGAAGGGAAAGGCCCCATTGATGCTTTTGCAAAAGGGATGAAGGAGGAATTTGCTCTCTCTTTTACCATAACGATCTACGAGGAACATGAATTGTCGCCAGGCTCGGAAGCAAAAGCTATAGCCTATATGGGAATTACTGATAAAAGAGGCCAAACCTTTTTCGGGGCGGCAATTGATGAGAATATTGAAATGGCGACTGTAAAGGCGCTCGTTTGTGCTGTTTGTCGTATGCGCATGTAAGACAACTGCTCCTCCCCTCTAACAAAGGGGAGGATTTTTTCCCTCATAAGCAGCAAAGGCCTCCCCCTTTTGCAAAGGGGGAAAGAGGGGGATTTGAGTACTGTCATTAGGCACTAAAGGAATTTATTCTTCTTAGATTCCTTTTTTATATTGGGCCTTAGTTGTGGGGTGAATAATTTGATTAAGTTCCTTAATTGATTCAGAATTTCCATTCAGGCAATTTTCAAAAAGCTTTATTATTCCCCTTTTATCCATATCTATTTCAGTACCCGTTTTTATATCCCGTAAATCAATGAAAAAGCCGGAAAAGAGATCCGGCAAATCTGAAATAATATCCGTATTGAGATAATTTTTCTCATTGTAGAGACAATTATAGCTCCCTGATCTTTTTTCAATGAGAAAAGAGACCTTTTTTACATTTGTAATTAATGCAGATTTATTACACTCTGGAATACAGTTATCATCAATTCTATCTTTTTCACATCCCGTCACCTGATGAAAAAAACATTGCCTGCTGGTCATTAATACAATGGGGTGATAGATACTGTAATAAAGTTCGAAATCGTCAGGCCTTTTAATGTTCTTTATCTGAATTTTTTTAAGCTCATTTGAAATGAATGAACCATGACAGTTAAATTTTTCCTTCAAACATAAAAGGCTAAAGGAATTAACAATATTAAGATAGGGGCCTGCTATCCAGGGGATTCCATTTTTACCCGCTTCATAAGCAATTCCCGTATTGTTAGTTACAATAAGTTTGGGTTGCAGCTGCCTAAGAAACTCCACTGCAGCAGCATAGCTTTCTCCGATTAAAACAGAGGGGAACCAGGGAATTAATTTCTTATTTTTTCTAAAAAGTTCTATAAACTCAGGCACTTCATTTTCAATGCAATCAGGAAGTTGAAAATAGATGTTTGCAGAGCTTGCATTACAAAGATATAGATCCTTTTGGGAGGAGATTAATACAGAAAGCGTGGGTTTTATCTTTACGTTATTCTGCTTTTTTATGAGGGGAACTTCAATAGGGTCAACAAATTCTCTTGAGCCATTCAAGATGTATAATATTCTTTTTTTTATTAAAGTAAGTTCTTTAAAAGGGATAAAAAGATCATCTTCAAGTGCCTCTAATTCCAGCGCCTTAATGTAATATGAGCTATCATTTACAGCTTTAAGCCGTTGTAATAAAAAATCCTTATTTAAGGTCTCATGAGCGGCTTTTTTAAGATGAGTCTCTGAAAGCACATCAAAGGTACTGTCCGTTGTTTTTACAGAGACTTTTAAAGGCCTATCTTCTTTCCCTGAAATATTTATTATTAAAGGCGATTTTTCTATACTTAAGTCTTTAATTTTACCTTTAACAGTCCATATAATTTCTTCTTTTTTGTCATAAAATTCCTTTTTCTCTTTTATCAATTTATCATTTGAAGAATCAATATTAAGCTCAGAATACTGCTTTATTGAATGGTCCCTGGGATAATCAATAAACATATCTTTATTAATATCTCCCTTCATAAAGGCATTTGAAAAATCCCGGTTAAAGACCTTATAAAGATCGCTATTGTCGCTCTTTAGTCTGTATTGATTATAAAAACTAGCGATTTGCTTTCTCCAGCTGTTTACCACCGTATAGACGTAATCAAAGCTCTTTATTCTTCCTTCAATCTTTATTGAGTCAACGCGGGCATCATATATTTCCCTTAGATCAAACCAGGCTGAATTATCTTTAAGATTAAGAGGGAAGTTTTTACCTTGTGGCGTCGTTATATATTCATCTCTGCAGGGTTGGCTGCATCTGCCGCGATTTCCTGAATTCCCCCCATGAAGAGAACTGATATAACAAAGGCCTGAAAAAGAGATACAGTAGGAACCGTGGACAAATATTTCGGTCAGGATATTACTTTTATGCCCAACCACCGCTAATGCTTTTACTTCATTAATATTCAACTCTCTTGATAGATTAACCCGGGTAGCATTGAGTTTATGTAAAAAATGTATCTGACCTTCATTATGGGTAGTAAGCTGAGTAGAGGCATGAATTTTAAGCCCCTTAAAATAGTTGGATAAGAGATAAAACATCCCTAAATCCTGCACAATGACTCCATCGATAGACGTATTAACTAATTTATTCAGTAACCTGATAAGGGCCGGGATTTCACTTTCCGTGATAATGATATTAAGGGTGAGAAAAACTTCGCAATTATTTTTATGAGCAAGCCTTAAAATCCCATTCAAATCTTCAAATGTTATATTTTCTGCCCGGTTTCTGGCATTAAATTTATCCAAACCACAGTAGATAGCATCCGCTCCTGCAACAATTGCAGCTTTTATGGAATCAATATCTCCGCCTGGCGCCAGTAATTCAATTTTTCTCTTCATGGGGTTCATTGTAACTTAATTGAAGTCGGTGACATGAAATAATCTGTTGTAAGGATGGATACCCTCATAACCCTCCCCCTTTTGCAAAGGGGGAAAGAGGGGGATTTAAGTGGCTGTGATTCCAAACGGTTAGCTTGCGACCCAGAAAATGGAGAGCGAGAATATTTAAATGGAGTTAAAAGAGGTAATAATTTAGCCGTCAATAATGATATCTGCACTGCACGACTATAAGGTTAGCATCATTGACTTTATAAACAAGCCGATGTTCACGGTCTATCCTGCGCGACCAGTATCCGGACCAGTTGTGTTTTAAAGGCTCCGGATCTCCAATCCCTTCAAATGGATTTCTTTTAATCTCTTTAATGAGTCTGTTGATCCGTTTTAGTACCTTTTCGGCCCAAGACAAGATCATTCTTCAATAAGATCTTTAGTGATAGCTTTGCCTGCCTCAACTTCAGCAATGGCCTCGTTGAGACGCTCCGCATTTTTAGGACTCGCCATTAAGTAGGCCGTTTCTTCATAGGATTTGAAATCCTCCAAAGAAATGACAACGGCAGGCTTACCATTCCTGCGGGTAATCAGTATAGGCACATGATCATCGTTAACTTTGTCTAGTGTGCCGGCCAAATGACTTCGAAATTCAGAGTAGCTAATAGAATCCATTATTAATGCCTCCTTTGAGTAAATATACCCCTATTACACTTGTACTATTAATTGTACGCAAGAAGGATTTTCACAGTTTGTTGAGGAAAGGTTCGGGCCTATTCCGCTTAAGCTCAAGCAACCTTCCTGATCCTGTCATATTCATCCTTATGCTCTTTTTCCATCTGCTGCAGATCGAAAAGGGCCTGCCAATTGAGCCAGAATTCAGCAGTCGTTCCGAGGTAGTGTGATAACCTCAGGGCCGTATCAGGCGTTACTCCCCTTTTCCCGTTTATAAGCTCATTAACCCGTTGGTAGCTGATGTCGATATCCCGCGCAAGCCTTGTCTGGGTGATCTCCATCGGTTTCAGATATTCCTCCCACAATACAACTCCGGGATGCTCAACTTCATAGCCTATCTTTGTCATATTCTCACCTCACCTGTGATAATCTACAATTTCAACATCTTCCGCATTTCCGTCTTCAAACCTGAAACATAACCTGTACTGGTCATTGATGCGAATACTAAACTGACCTTTTCTTTCCCCTTTAAGCACCTCCAGCCTGTTGCCCGGCGGCACCCTTAAATCCTCAATTGCAATGGCCAGATGCAGCATGGCAAGCTTTCGCTTTGCCTGTACTTCAATAGCGGTTAGAAATCCTGTTGCCCGACCTGTTTCAAACAATTTCTGCGTTTTTTTACAGGAAAATGTTTTTATCATGACAACCATTATAACGGAAGTCATTATAGCGGTGCAAGTGATGTTTATAGTTTTTGTAGGTAAAGTTTTTTCCTGGATACTCTTTTCACCCCTAAAAAGGGCCTTCTAAGGGCAAATAAAGAGGTCATTTTTGAGGTTTTATTCCTTGATATTAGGTCGTTGACTTAGGCCAAGCCCACTGTGGCCTCCCGATCTCATCAGTGAAAGCCAGGTCCCTCCCCCTGCAAAGATGGCAAAGATAATAAAGGAAGAACGCATGACGCTCAGGTATTCAGCGGAGTGAGTATCAATCATATGTTTACCCATATAGATGGAGATGAAGACGGTAATTACCATCATGCTCAATACCATGCCCAGGGATCGCATCTTGGCAGACAGCGCTGAAGCAAGGCCATACTCCTTGGGTGTGACGCTGTTCATAATAATAGTCATATTCGGAGAAGAAAACATGGCAAATCCAAGTCCCTGAAAAACCAGGACTCCCACAATGTAAGTAAGTCCCGTATGGTCAGACACTTGAGATGCCAGTAATGCACAGACCAGATTAGAGCCCAACCCTAAAGATGTCAGTATTTTCGGCGGAAAATTATCTGCAAGGCGTCCGCAGATGGGGGCGAATATGGCCATAATAATGGGAGAAACCACAAGGATCTGTCCCGCTGACTGAGGTGAAAAACCTTTAACTGTCTGCAAATAGAGACTAAAAAGGAAGGTTATGCCAAAGGCCCCGGCATACATAAATAACTGGATCACCAGCGCGATTGAAAGTGTTGAGTTATTTTTAATTTCACTAAATTTTAACAGAGAATGAGACAGGCGTTTTTCTATGATAAAAAATAGTCCCACCATGACTATACCTGCGGTACAAAGAAGATAGCCCAGCTTAGATTCTCCCAGCATGGCGCCGCCGAAAATCAAGAGGAATAGGGAGGTAACTATCATCACGGTTCCGGGCCAGTCAAATGGACGGTCGGGGGCCTTCCATTTTGATTTGAGACTTACTTGAATAAGTATATAAGACAATATGAGAGGTATGAAGGCTCCATGGTAAACCCAGCGCCAGCCATAGTTCGTTGTCAGCCATCCCGAGACAAAAGGGCCGGCCGAAAGCCCCATATATACGGCACCGATATTCATTCCTATGGCCTTTCCCAATTTCTCCCCCGGTGTAATGTCGGTGATAATAGCCATGTTTGTTGCCATTACCAGCGCTCCCGAGAGGCCTTGAATAAATCTAAAAACGATGATGGCCGGTATGGAAGAGAGGAGGCCTATGATCAAGGTAGAAAGAGCATAGGTGAATATCCCCACCTTTAAGATAAAATTCTTATCAGTCAGGTCTGCAAAACGCCCCACAGGCAACAAAAAAGCGCTGGCTGCCCCGAGATAGATGGTTTCAATCAAGCCGAGTTCAACAGCACCGGCGTGCAGTTCTTTTCCCATTGCAGGCAGGGAAACGCCAACGCCTGAGAACATAAAGGGCGCCGCAAATTGGGCCAGGGCCAGAACGTAAACCAGTGGTGGAATGGATGGTTTATTCTTTGTCATATATATTTTTAATCCCAATAAGCTGTTTTTTTCAATGCCCCTTTGAAAAATAAGGAGTAGTTGAACATAAGCACCTTAAACCTTTTTATTGCCTTTGTCCACCAGCTGCGAACGAACGCACTGTTATGATGAGGAATGTTTAGGGGGATTATGGGAAGCATTGTAAAAGGTATTCGTTGAAGGTTGGGAGGGGGAGCATACCATTTTTATTTATTGCGACATGTTAAAATTTCCTTAAAACCCTCATTTCACCTCTGAAAAGAGGGTTTTAAGGCGAAAAAAGGGGACTTTTTGAGGGATTTATTCTTTAGAATCAATAGGTTGACTCGGTTCGATCCCGACTGCCCCCGACTGGGCGCCCCTTAGTAAGGGGAGGTCAAAGCATTGCCCCCTTTTCCATGGGAGGCTATCCAAACTCTTCTTGACTTAACTCACACCAGACACCATAATAATACCATAATGGTTTCAAGAAAGGAGAGTTAAGGATGCCTGCATTAACAATAAAAAATATCCCTCATGATCTCTACGAGCAGTTAAAAGAAACGGCACGGCTTCACCACCGCAGTTTGAACAGTGAAATTCTCTACTGCATAGAACAAACCATAGGTACTAACAAAATCGATATTCCCGGCGTTATTAAAAATGCCAGAAAGTTTAGAGAAAAAACCTCTCCATACCTCCTTACGGACGATGAATTAAACAAGGCTAAAGACAAAGGCCGTCCATGATCGTCGTCGATACAAACATGATTGCCTACCTCTATCTTTCAAGTGGGCACTCCAAACAAGCTGAAGAACTACTCTTAAATGAGCCGGACTGGTCTGCTCCAATTCTCTGGCGGAGTGAATTTAGAAACGTACTAGCCCATTATCTGCGCAAAAAGCTTTTGAATCTGGATGACGTTATGACAATTCTTGAAGAGGCAGAGGCCCTCATGTCCGGCAAAGAATACGAACTCTCTTCCAGACAGGTAATGCAATTAGTTAACAAAAGTGATTGCTCTGCCTACGATTGTGAATTTGTCGCACTCGCCCGTCACCTGAACGTCCCCCTCATCACAGCGGATAAAAAAATTCTCCGCGAATTTCCCGATGATGCTCAGAGCCTTGAAGTATTTTTAGAAAATATGTATTAATCCTAAATTGCTTTGCCTTTCTCTACATTTTTCGATGACCATTAATACCATCTCGGCTCATAGGCGCCGATGGGTAGAAAGGCAATATCAAAGGGACCAAACTTTTCACCTATTTCAGCAAATCCCCATAAGTAGCCACCGGCTCCAAGACTATCAGATTTGATATATCGTAGACCTATGCATATCACGACTTAAAGAATATGACTCGGTATAATGGAGGATAAAATGAAAAGTGCAAAAAAGAAAAAACTGGAAAAACCAGGCTGGTCTTCAGGGGATGCTTCAGATCTTTTAGGGCTTAGCCCTGAAGAAATGGCTATCATTGAGATGAAAATTGCCCTGGCAAAGAAGTTTCAGGAACTTAGAAAGTCAAAAAAAATGACTCAAGTGCAGGTTGCAAAATTGCTTCACACCAGCCAATCGAAGGTCGCAAAAATGGAAGCCGGTGATCCGTCCGTCTCTCTGGAACTTTTAATTAAAGGATTAATCACACTGGGTTCCACCAGGAAAACAGTGGGGAGGTGCATTGCGGCTTAAAAAATTAGAAACTACGAGGCCATTATCCGAATCAACAGCCAGTCGGGCAAGGGAGGTGTAGCCTACATCATGGAAAGCGAGTTCGGCTATCGCCTGCCACGGGATATGCAGCCACATTTCGGTAAGGTGGTACAGAAAGAGACTGAACTTCAGGGCTCGGAACTGACGGCCGATGAAATAGGCAGGGCCTTTCATGAAAACTACATGAAAGAAGCTGGTCTCTACCGTTTCAAATCATTTATGAGCCATAACGCCACCGGTGAGGTTTCTCATATCAAGGCGGTAATTAGCCATGAAGGTGTGGATAATTCCATAGATTCAGAAGACAAAGGCCCCATCGATGCTTTTGCAAAAGGAATAAAGGAGAAATTTGGTCTTTCATTTACCATAACCACCTATGAAGAACATGAATTGTCACCAGGTTCGGGAGCAAAGGCCATAGCTTATATGGGAATTACTTATAAATAAGGTCGAACCTTTTTTGGAGCGGCCATAGATGAAAATATTGAAATGGCTACTGTCAAAGCACTTGTTAATGCTATTTGTAATCTTAAATAATTTATCCAGCCTCCTCTTGACAGGGAAGGAAATTTTCCCCATCAGCAATAATTACAAAAACAATTTAAGAAATTAATAAAAAGGAGAAAGAGCTAAGCGCTTTCTCCCTTAATTTGTAAAAATATCACAGGAAAGTTTTTATTGTTGGTTATTGTCCTGATTGTCATCATATGTTACTTCAAGTGTAAGATTAACACCTATCGTTCCATTAGCAATATTCATATAAGTAAACTCATTATATTCTTTAAAGGTACCCGTTAAACCTTCGAAATCACCAACACCACCAACTATTTTTCCTGTTCCGGGAACCGTTGTTTGAACTTTAATAGGAGGATCGATATATCTTTCAGTCTCTCCATTTGCAACCATATCTTCAACAATTGAAACTAACATTGCATGTGATTCAGTTTCCTTTACCATCAGAGTTCCTCTTCCAGGCACTTTAAATATCCAGTCTACTGCAGCTGTTAGATTACCTGTCGCATCTACTGTGAAGTGTTCCAATTCTGCCGCAAAACCAACAACTTCTCCACTGCTATCAGTAACCTTCACAAGAACGGCGAGGCCATCAACAACATTCGGTTCTATCAGATATTGAACTGATGATGGAAAGGGCGCCAATAAAGCTGTTGGGCCACCTGTTAATGCAATGAGATGAGGATCAGCACTTGCGTAGAAAGTTTCAACAACTTGTCCCTTCTCATTTATAGTTTGAGTGGATTCCAGCGCCCATGCACTTGTTGATAAAAGGCTAATAGCGATAAAAGAGATTATTAAATTAAAAAATTTCATTGATAATTCCTTTCTTGATAATTAAAGTTGAAATAAATTATGACAATCGATTAAAGAAATGTTGCCTAATCGACGCTTTGAGAGTAGTCTGGCGGACTTCTACCTGATAAGAGTTTAGGTATTTGTTTTTTTCGTCTCAATTGGAAATTGAAAATGCTGTATTTACAATAAGCTGAAATATTGCTTAAAATAATGATATTTTTTTCAGACAAACTTATGCTCCAACAGGATGGAATTTATATATATGTCATTTTATAACATGCTTTATCTGTAAATATCACGACATATTTTGCTTAATATGCGGCATTTATTGCTGATTTGAAATTTAATTACGTTACAGGGTTAGTTCTGGTATTATTGGTTAATTATTAAGGTTTTGTAGATCTAACCTTATCTGGCTTGAGCGGGTAATAAAGTGGACCCTAAAAAGGGGCTTCTAAGGCAAAAAAGAGGCTTTTTTGAGGTTTTATTCTTTGATATTAGGTAGTTGACTTGGTACGATCCCAACAGGCGACACGCCTAATCTTTAATTTACAAAGCTCTTTACGTGACCTATCCATAAAAAATACGCCATCAAATGAAGACTCAAATTCATAATTGCGTAACTCATTTGTTATAATTCCTGTGGTAGAAGCTCTCCCTATCCTTGGAAGACCAATACAAGGCAAATGAGATGAGTAAATCAGAAGATATACTTTTTCTCCAAACTTCCGATACTCATTGATATTTGGCTCTTTGCTACAAATCGAAGACCCAACAGCCTCAGGTATCGTCTCAATTATTGTCGCCTCAGGTGCTTGCCACAGCATTTCTTGTTCATAGTCCGGTGTTGGATATATAGTGATATAATTAAAATACTCTTTTATATCTGGTAGATCACGCCACACGTCCAAATCAATACGCATGTTTTGGTTTTTAATAATCAACTCTGCCAATCTGGTACTGTTTTGTTCTAACTTTACTTTATCATGTAGCCATTCTTCATTTCTTATGTGAACATAAGCATTCATCCTGGCAGAAGACTTATCACCAAACTTTTTCTTTGCTAGTGACAAGAATTCATCAACTTTTGCTTCTGTCTTCCTTTTTGTATTTTCCCCTTTTTTATAGTGTTTATCACGGTGATATTCTGTAACTTCGACAACTATGGTGCCATCTTTTTTTGCAAAGTCTGGAGGATCTGGTGAATAAAACATGGCTGGGGTAATTGAGCCCTCTAAATCACAAAATTCTGCAAAAGCCTCCTTCTCTTCATCGGTAATTATGTTCATTTTATTCCAGGTGTATTCCCATTCTTAGTATTAATTATTACAGAAAAAAAGGGGGCAGGCTACTTTTAACCTATGCCGCAAGAGTCCTGAGCCTTTTCAGGGTGTCGGGGTATTTTCTCACGAGCAGAATCAGCGTTGCTGCCTGCTCATTCGGCTTTGCACGGCCCTGTTCCCACTTTTCCAGAGTCCGTGGAGATATGTGGAGTTCATGGGCAAAGACGGCACGGCTCAGATTAAGGTTTTCCCTTGTCTCTCTTATAATTTCCGGGGTCACCTTAATACTTTCAGTCTTTTTTACCTCATACTGTCTGAGGGTTATCTTTTTATTCTTGTGAGCCTTAACGTCCTCTATGGCTCCGGAGAGTTCCTCGAAGAGGTTTCTTTTTTTTACCATGATTCCACCATCCTTTTCAGTATTTTCTTCTCTTCCGCCGTCAGATCACTCATTTCGCCCTTGGAATAAAGGGTAAGCAGATAAATCTCACTTTCTGAAGTCTGCTAATAATATATGATCCTGACTCCTCCACGTTTGCCTTTGCCTCCTCTGCCCCATCTCAGTTTGCGTATCCCTCCTGTCCCTCTAATAATGTCACCTGATTCAGGAGCAACAGAAAGATGGCCTTGAAATATTCTATACTCTTCATCTGTAAGATAATTATGCAGAAGCCGAGTAAATATCTTAGATTCTATAAATACCATTTAAATTATACCCTAATAGCGTATATTAGCAAAGAAAAAAGTGATTGATGCTTGAGCCCTCTATAAAGGAGATAAAGAACTCTACCCCACATCCTCTATATTTTTCAAACATTTTTTGCCCTTCAATAACAGGAGAAAGACCTTTTTAACCGCCCCGATTGAGATTAAAGCAATCTCTGACGGGGCAGGCATCAATCTATTAACTTCCCCTTCCCTTTGGCAAAAATCCTCTTCCCTATAACGAGGTAGTCGAGACCGGTGGTCATGAAAAGGGCCACGGCATCTTCCGCACTGTGGGCCATCGGTTTACCCATCACATTGAAACTTGTATTGAGGAGCAGAGGAATTCCGGTCAGTTTCTTAAAACTTTGAATTAAGTCATAGAAAGAGGGATTGAGGGATTTTGTCACACTTTGCAGCCTGCCTGTACCATCTTCATGGACCACGCCGGGAACTTTATTTTTCACCGACTCCCTGAACTTCAAGGTACGCTCCATATAAGGACTGGTCTGATAATTCTCAAAATAGCTGTGCCCTTCTTCATCGAGTATGGCAGGGGCGAAAGGCCGAAACTCCTCCCGGAATTTAATCCGCTCGTTGATCACCTCTTTAATGTCCCTTCGGCGAGGATCGGCAAGAATCGATCGGTTGCCCAAAGCACGAGGCCCAAACTCGGCCCTCCCCTGAATCCAACCGATAATGGCTCCTTCAGATAATTTCTTCGCCACCGTTTCATAGAGGGTATCATCATCAAGAAACGTTGAGCTTAATCCGCTGAATTGAGCCAATCTCTCCACCGACTCCCGGGAGATCTCCGATCCCAGGTAGGGAGATTGAATGTCCTTGGGTCGCCAGGCCTGACGATGATCTTCATAATAGGCCAGGTAGGCCGCGCCAACGGCAGCACCGTCATCTCCCGGTGCTGAGTTGATATAGAGATTTTCAAAGGGAGTATTATCGATAAGGAGACCATTGGCCGAAGAATTGAGGGCACAGCCTCCACCAAGAGCGAGATTATTGGAAAGCCCCAGATCGTATAACTGACGGCAATATTCAAGATAGATTTCATTGAAAACCTGTTGAGCGGTGCAGGCGAAATTAGCATACTCCAGGGCCGGTATTTCCCTCTTTCTCACCATACCATTCAGTTTTCTTTCTCTTACAGGATCTTTTCCAAGGCGTAGTTTCAAGCCCTCAAGAACAATCATAGGACGCATAAGGTCGTAAAGCTCTTCGTCAAACCGGCCGTAGGCCGCCAGGCCCATCACCTTCCACTCCTCCCCTTTCATGGGACTAAAACCGCATATCTCACACATCCAGGAGTAAAAAAGTCCAAGGCTCGCCCTGCCTTTGGAATGTTCCAGAGGCTTCAATTGACCATGGCAGTAGTGGAAGGCGCTCATGGCTCCCCCTTCTCCAAAACCGTCCATAACAGCGCATAGGGCCTCTTCATAAGGACTCCCGTAAGCGGCGGCAGCCACGTGGGAAAGATGGTGGTTATAGTATCTTCGTGATAGTTTCGAACCGCTGCCGGAAAGCGCTCTTTCAAGACCGGTGGTTACCTGCCGCAAGAGGGAGCTATGGTTAAGCAGGGTATACTTGATGAACAGGGTCGATTTTCTATGGGTTTCAAATCCTGTTTTTAAAAGGATATGGAAAAAGGGAATGAGAAAACGGTGGTATAAATCGATATGTCTGGACCAGCTTATGGAAGCTACCGTATCGATCTCCTTATCAACGTACTTGTCGACTATGGAATCGATGACCATGCAGTGATCAGGGACAATGCCCCAGGCCCGTTTTGACTGAAAAGGCCGCTCCAGCCCTTCAGCATAAACCAGTTCCCCCTCTTGATTAACGATGGCAATGCTGGAATCGTGAGGACTCGTTCCCAAACCGATATAATTTTTCATATTCCAACTGTTGTTTTTAGGTTAAAGGAACAAAATGCTTTCGCACCTCTTCCGTAAGTTGACGGGCCACCTCTTTTCGATTCAATCCACAGGGATGGAAAGCGCCGAAAACAACATGCCCCTTAAATGAGGGAAGAGAGAGCAGGCGAAAGAGATGATTTTCAAAAGTCTGCTCTTTATCCCACCAGCAGACCACATCACCGGGAGGCCCTTCCCCGGGAGGGGTTTCATAAGTAAGACAGGCCCAGCTAATCTTACGGGAGCCGGCAAGGGCAGGTTCCAAAAGGGAAGAGTGAAAAGGGAGGATACGATCGCCTCTTGTCGATGTTCCTTCGGGAAAAAGGGTAATGCCCCTTCCTCTCTCCAGGGCAGTCTTGATCTGGCTGTTGATGGCCCTCACGTGACCGGGAGAGTCACGGTTAAGAAAAAGAGCGCCTGAAAGTTGGGCCAAAAAACCGATCACCGGCCAGGAGCGCACCTCTGTTGTTGAAATAAAAACGGAAGGTACCAGGCTCATGAGCAGAATAGTGTCGACGTATCCAAGATGGTTGGAAACAAGAAAAAAGGGAGAGCGGGGAATTTGGCCCCTCACCTCTATGGTAAGACCGATGATCTTGCCAATTCCCGTAGCCCATATGCGGGCCAAAGGAGTGTTGCCCGATAGATCAGTTGGGCCGCCCTTATCTCTTTTCAACATTGCTACAAGGGCCGCAGGAAGAGCGGTGGAAAGAAAGAGAAGGGTCCAGCCACAGATGAGAAATAGCCTGAGAGCTACGCGGAGAGCGGCCATCACACCTTTCACTTGAAATCCCCATATCTCTTTTTGTCCACTTTGTTCCTATCGAGAACAACCATAAAATCGATGGTTTTATAGGAACGATCAATGGCGGGAGCCCCGCAAACCCTGGCACCCAGTTGAAGGTAGAGCCTCATAAGTTCAGGGATCTTCACCTTCTCATGTTTTAGCTCACCCTCCTCCGGGTAACAGTTAAATTCCGGGAGGGGCGGTATGTTAAGCGTAGGGTGTATGTGCCCCCTCGCTTCCAGGTAACGTTGAATGGCCATACCCTCATGAACATCCTGGCTTTTTAGTGAGCAGCAACCAAAAAGATAACGTTTTCCACGAAGAGTCAAATAGCGGGCCAGCGCTTTCCATAGAAGATAGAGAACAGATCCTTTACGGTACTTCATGGCGATACAACTTCGCCCCACCTCAATGGCCTCATCGAGAAAGGCTTCCGGAAAACGGGAAATATCGAACTCTGTTGCCGAAGCGAAGCCACATCCCTCTTCCGCCATGGCCCTCGTTTGGGCCCGGTAAGTGCCGATGACAAGGTTCGACCTTTTATCGAAGACCAATAGATGGTCAAATTGTGAATCATAAATATCTCTGTCACGTCCCTCGATATAGGCGTGCTCCAGGCCCAACTCCTTCCCGAAAATTTCAAAACGTAGTTTGAGCGCCTCATCCACCTCCTTCTCGTTACGGGCCAGTCGCACAAGGTAACGGTTAGTTGAAATCTCCAATTGGGTAACAGGATCAGCAATGAGGCTCATAAAGTGTCCTTGTAAAACAGTAGCTTGGCTCGTCCCGGTTTTTTGTCTCCAGAAGATGAAGGTGGTCCATATCAATGAGTTCCTCCACGCCATATTCCTGCTGTTCCTGCCAACGCTTTCGACTCAGAACAGACTGGCAGGGGAAAAGACGCCCTACACTGCCAAGGCAATATTCACAGTAGGCAAGAGGATGGGGCGAACGGAGATATTGGAGAAGACGGTCGAGAAATTGAGAGTCATCACTTATCTCGATGCCGTCGGCAAGGGGAACTTCAGGATTGAATTGAAGCTGGGTAAAAAGGGTTTGCGGACATTTGAAAAAATAGTTTTGCCGGATCGTATAACAGTTCCAGCGGTGGGCGATCTGACAGCTTTTATAGATGCGTTCTACAAGTTTTCTATTTTCTGTTCCGATATGAGAATATATTTCACGAAAATGGCTGTGATGAAGAATCTCCAATGATACCTTATGTAAGCGGGCCATCTTGAGGCAGTGTTCCAGGCGCTCTCCCTCCAACTTGTGACCGGGGTATTCAGAAATAGAAAGGGCATCGATACTCTGCCAGAAAGAGTCATCCATAGAGGAAAGCAAAATACCGTTGGTACAGACCTTGATTTTTTCCGTAATACGGGAAGAGCGCACCATTCGGGCCAGATCTACCAGTCGGGGATGGAGCAGAGGCTCACCTCCCATGAGTTCCACATATTCCACATAAAAACTTTGGGCCAGCTTTGCCAGCGCCTCGTAAAGTCTTTCAGGTGGCAAAGTTTTTTTTTGAGCCAACGGGGAGAAATGGGCGCAACCCCGGCAGGAGAGGTTGCAGTGATCAACCACATTGATCTCCAGGGTCCTGCTATGGATACGTCCGTTCCTGACGGTTACACCCTTCATAATCTCCAAAACCGGATAATTTAAAGATATTGACTATTCTCTGCTCCAACTGATCAAGGGAAAAGTATTGCTCTCCCAGACTATAATTGTAATCCACTGTTTCCCTGAGACTTTTATCATCCATTAAAAAGGAAAAGAGTTTCCCCACAAAATCTTCATCTGCAAAGTCATCTCTTTTTTTGCAAATAGGGAGAAGTGGAGCCTTGAATCCTATATGACCGTAGATGCTGCCATAAAGCTCATAAGAGGTACTCATATAAGGTATTCCCGAAGCGATGGACTCACCTATGGGATTACCGAAACCTTCATAATCATAAGAGGTAAGGAAAGAGTTGATCTGACAGTGAGCAAGTAAGTCCTTCACTGAATATCGGCCCCTGCTGCGGCGGGAGGGAAACCTCTCTTCAAAAGGCCCCAGTTCCTTACCGAAGATTACCTGTGAGGCAACACCCAGCTGTGAAGCAAGGCGGCATAGTTTTTCAAACTCGGCCCGGTCTTCGTTAATGTCACCGGCAATGAAAAGGCAGAACTCCCGGTTTACACCCCCTATCTTTGCCATGGCTGTCAATTGGGAGAGTAGATGGATATCACGGTCAATCCGCTTTTGCGGGATTATGCGGGTGCATCGTGCTATGAGAACAGCCTTCTCGGGAATGGAAAAGTCCCGGCGGAAATATCGGTTATTATCATTAATCCCGGCGCGTTCAAAGCTAAAACAGTTGGTCAATACCTCAACATGCAAGCCGGGGGCCCACCGGGAAAGTCTGTCACGGGCCAAACCCTGAATAACGACATGCTGAATATAAGGTAAAGGTTGTGGTTTGGGTGTTCCCTCATAGGGGAATGAACCGTATTTTCCCGGTTCGCTCCACCACATAAGATCATGATCACGCCACATGACGAATTTGCCAAGGTTCCGCTCTTTTCCGTAAATCCTGATCGCTTCATAAAGAGCGCGGGTAAAAATAATATTTTCAGGCAGCGTTCCATTTTCAACGATAACAAATGAAACCTCCAGCTCTCTCCATACCTTAAGAATACGGTCAGAGATGATGGCTGCCACCCTGTCGACACGGTCCCGCATATGCCGTCCTTTGGAGCCATTATCCTCATGACGAACAATGGTCTCAAGCACCTCTTCAACAAAAGCCCGATTATAGTCGCTTAGATCCCTCAAATCACAAATTCTTTTCAAGGTCATCCAGTGGGCGTCCCAGGAAGGTAAGTCTTTATGATAGTTGTTTTTGTCGGCTTTAATATCGTAACCAAGATCAAAATAGACCTGGTACCCCTTTTGGTGGAAAATATGGGCCACCTTCATAAACTCCACTGTAAGGCCCGACATGGGAACACCGTCGAAAGAGATTCCGAAAAGAACTCTTTTTTCAGCGTTCATTTTCATAAACTCCGCTCCAGGATCTGCCGGACAGTCTCCAGGTGAATATCTCCCCCTTCTCCAAGAGGGGTGATCTCTCTTTCCTCAATCCTCTCCACAAGGATAGAAATATCTCTCTCCTTCAGTCCGTAATCTCTCAATTTCGTTTTAACTCCCAAAGATTGAAAAAAAGCCTCTGTCTTTTCGATAGCCCTATCGATTTTCACCTTTTGACTCTTCTCCTTAATATTCCAAACCCGCTCACCGTACTGGAGAAGTTTAGATGCCTTCTCATCTTTTTTAACTTCCAACAGGGCGGGAAAGAGAACGGCCAGCGTCGAGGCGTGATCCATGCCATAGAGTTCGGTGAGAAAGTGGCCAATCTCGTGGGCTGTCCAATCACTGGGCGTCCCTATTGAGATAAGATCATTGAGGGCCAGCATGGAGCAGAGCATCAGATTGGCGCGGCTATCGTATTCTTCCGGTAATTGGAAGACCCGCGGCGCCTCTTCCAGAAGGGTAAGCAGTAATCCCTCGGCAAAACGGTCCTGCACCGGTGAATCTACGGGATAGGTAAGATACTGTTCCAACACATGGGAAAAGGTGTCGATGATGCCATAAGCCGTTTGAATAGGAGGAAGAGTTAAAGAGAATGTAGGGTCAAGCACTGAAAATCGGGGATAGAGCAGGGGCGAGTCAAAAGAGGTCTTCTCCTTCCTCTCTTCATTGGAAATAACTGCGTAACAGTTCATCTCCGAACCTGCGGCAGGCAAGGTAAGCAGGGTTGCCAGGGGCAAGGCTTTCTGGAAGGGCCTCTTCTTTGCCACCAGCTCCCAGGGCGTCCCCTCTCCTTCATAACAAGCGGCAGCGGCAATAAATTTAGCGCCGTCAATAACAGAACCTCCTCCCACAGCAAGAAGGTAATCGATTTCTTTCTCTTTAATAAGAGGCAGCGCTTTCATGAGGGTCTCATAGCGGGGATTGGGCTCAATGCCTGAAAATTCAAAATAAGAGTGACCAGCCAGTACCCTGCGTACCGAAGGAAGGGCACCATTCCTCTCCGCGCTGCCATTCCCTGAAAGAACAAGCACCCGTATTTCTTTCCCGATCTCTTCGGCAATCCGTGAAACTTCACCCTTTCCGAAAAAAATCTTAACAGGATTATGAAAATGGAAGTTCAACATGGCTCTAATCCTGGAAACGGCTGTTGGGCGTGGATTTATAGTGTAACATATTGGTTTCACAGTATTTTTAAAAAATCTGAGTTTCACCCATAGGTTAAGCGGGCATTTTTTGAAAGTGCTGTGGAATCAAGAGGTTGCGCTAGAAACCATGATCCAACAGCAGTTTCCAGGTTAATAGATCTCCCTGTGCATAATCGCTTCCACAATGATTTTACCTTCATGGGTCAATTCAATGGTTTTCTCTTTTTTGTCGATCTTAACAAAACCCCTTTCCCTGAGGCTTTCGAATTTGGGCAACCAGTAAGAATCAAAAAGCGAGCTCGTGGTCCACCTCTCGCGGTGGACCTTGTCGGAAAGAGCTTGACAGGTTGAGAGCGCCATTCTGATGGCCCGGACAAGCTTGCCCTGCTGATTGAACCCTCTGGCCGAATGGAGAGGCAACTGCCCCTTCTCCACCTGCTTTAGATAGCTATCCGGCTCTACCGTCACATGGGCCTCGCTCTTCTCACAACTGGAACTGCCTCCCAAGCCCATGGCGATCTCCACACACTGTTTATCCTGGTCCACCATCATGGACTTCCATCGTTCAGGACCATACCCTTCTTTTGAAAAGTACATGGTGGGATGCTCCCTGTAGCCATTCGCCGTGAGAGTATCGTTGATTATCTCCCGCATTTGCAACTGTTCACCAAGGGCAGGCCAGTGGCGGCCTTTTTTCTCTTCCTTAAAACGCCACCCTTCTTTTTGCCAGGCAGCGGGAATATTTCCCGCAATCCCTGTGCCTGTCTCTTTGTAATCTTTCAGATGAAGCTTGGAACAGTCCAGGCTGTAGAGCCTGAGATCAACGGTAAGCTCCATATCCTTTTCCACACTGGCCACAGTCTGGTTGAGCAGACCGTAAATCAAATCTCCGTTTATCCGGTCGAAACCGAGGTCCTGGGCCATCTTGATGAAGTCTATCGCCTGTTCTCCTGTGTGGCTCACATTACACAACTTGAGAACCTCATCATCGAAAGATTGGATACCGATAGAAACCTTGCTAAAACCCATTTTTTTAAGGAAAAGTAAACGCTCCCTGGAAAAGCTGTCGGCATTCCCTTCGATCCGCAGGGTGGAGTCACCGGTAAAGTTGAAGTGCTTGTAAAGGAAATCCATGAGCCGTCCCATCTCCTCCCGGGGAATCAAGGAGGGTGTGCCGCCAAAGAGGTTAAACTCACCAACGGGGGCGTCGTTGAGATTGGGCAAAGCGGCAAGCCACAATTCAGCTTCCCTCATGATGGCCTCAATCCACTGCTTTGAAAGGGATTTGATTCTCTCGCTTTTACTCCCCCCTGCCACAATGGCATACTGGCAGAAAGCGCAACGTTTTTCACAGAGAGGAAAATTGATCCAGAAATGAAAAGGTTTTTTTTCACTAAGCTCTTCATTGGCATCTTCCAGAAACCGGGAAACCTCGTAAGAGCGAATGTTGCCCGGAAAAACATGGGAACCAAAAGGATCTTCGACGATATATTGGAGCAGGTCTTCGTTTTCAGATTTTTGCAGGAGACCGATGATTGAAGGTGTGGGGTAGGCCCTGTCTAATGAGAGTAACGATTCAAGAGGAGAAAGGCTATTTACAGGAGAATCAATTGCTATGGAAGGGAAAATCATAAGGTTTCCCCTGCATTAACAGTCATTTCTCCTTTGTTTTTCCTAATCATAACCCTTAAAATTCCCCCTTTAGAGTCAGGCATTCCCGCAGCAGATTCGGTCTAAGTCCGACAGGCTCCCGGCAGATTGAACTACATTTTACGAGGTCAACTCTACCCCACATTCTTTACATTTTCAAACACTTTTTTTGCATTATAAGGCAATGAAAACTTTTTTTTCAACATTGCTAACCTTTGATAATGGATTTTTAATTTATGAAAATCATATAAGAAAGGCAGTTAAAAGAATGGAACAGGGAAGAAACATTATCTCCCTCACCCCGGCGGGCCCTTGACATCAGTCTCTTCTAAAAGGCGTTCGTAGGTGGCTATCACCTGGGCGCCGAGGAGGAGGATCATGCCGGCGACTTCGAGGGTTATGAGTGTAACAATAGAGGTAGCCAGCGATCCGTAGACCACGTTCACCAGCGACAGGGTGGCGAAATACCAGATGAGCACATGCCTGGCTATCTCCCAGAGGATAGCCGCCGCCACGCCGCCAAGCAGGGCATGGCTGGCCGCAATTTTGCCTATGGGCATGACCATGTAGATTGCCGTGAGGAGCATGACCAGGCCGGTAACGCCAAGCAGGTATATGATGAGGACCGTTATTCCTTCCAGTTTGATCATCCAGGTAAAGAGGGTGATTGAACTCCCCTCCATGGCCTGCAAAGCCCCGGCTGTTAGGGTTATGGCCAAAAGCCCCATACCAAGAAAAAGGACGAATATATAGGGGAGGATGGCCGAAACGAGGAAGTGGCGGCGCTTTATGGCAACGCGGTGATAGAAGATTATGACCATTGTGTTTTCAAGGACTGTAAAGGCAATGGAACTGAAAAAGAGCATAACAACGATGCCCACCCACCCTATCACCTCGCGGTGTTGGAGGAATTTCACAACCTGACCCAACAAAGTCTCGGTCAGGCCCGGCACGACAAGGACGAGGTTCATGTTTTCACGCAGCAGCGCCAATAGTTCTTCATCGTGGAAGAAGCGTGAGCTTACAACCAGTACCAGCGTAAAGAGCGGTATGACGGAGAGGAGCACATAGTAGGCGACGGCCCCCGAAAGAACTATCCCCTGGTTGGAGCGGAAATCACTCAAAATCTGTCTTATAAAGCGGTATGGGTGCTTAAAGGGCTTAGGTGTGCGAAAGGGTGTCATATGATCACACCATTTAAGTTAAAAGCTTTTTATAGTGCATAGACTTATAATGAGATTATAACCGCTGAAAGGTTAAAGGAAAAGGAAGGGGGACGATAATTGATAAATAGTATTCATCCGGAAATTACAGGATAAGGATTACTCACGTGAATTCATATAAGAACCCCCGACAGGCAGCATTTTCAATTCAAAATCCTTCCTGAAGCCATAATGCTTTTGTTCAACCAGTTCAGGCGGAAGATCAAGCGGTTCATCAGTCAGATCAAAGGTTCCCCAATGGATCGGTATCATCATCTTTGCTTTCAGTTCCCATGCCGCCATGAGGGCCTCGTCGGGATTCATATGATGACTCTTCATGAACCATCTCGGCTCATAGGCACCGATGGGCAGAAAGGCAATGTCAAAGGGCCCGAACTTTTCACCTATTTCGGCAAAGCCGCGAAAATAGCCGCCATCTCCCAGCCAGTAGTAGCGCTTTTCCTCTTTTTCAATAATAAAACTGCACCAGAGCATGCTGTAGGAGTCGAATAAGGTCCGCTTTGACCAGTGCTGGGCAGGGAGAGAGGTAATCTTAAGCTCTCCATCGTTGTAACTCTCCCACCAGTCAAGGAGAATGGTATTTTTGATATCAATACCTGAGAAGTATTCCTCGTACCCTGGCCCGGAAATGACCTGAGGTTTAAATTTCTTATTGAGCAATTGCAATGTATCTGTGTCCAGATGGTCGTAATGACCGTGAGAAATAAGGATGTAATCTATCTTTGGCAGATCATCAATATCAATCGACAAGGGTGTCATCCTGTCAAAAAAGATTGTGGCGCCTTCAAAAATAGGGTCCGTTATAAGGTACTTGCCGCCAACCCTCATAAGCAGAGTAGAATGGCCCAGCCAGACAAACCAGTCCTTGCCTGTTGCCTCCAGAGCCTTTATATCAGGCTTTTCAAAAGGGACATGAGTGTGTTTATCTTTTTGGGCACTGTATTTATTACTTGAAAACTGCCATTTAAGGAAGTCTAAAAAGCTCTTTCGGCAGTCATCACACCAGGGATTTTCAAACCTGCCGTTCTTGCCGTGATGAAGCTTTTTCTTTGCCATTTCTTCTATGGGCATTTCATTCTTATGGTCCCTGTCAGCGTAGATATTTAAGGGTGAGAGGAGAATAAAAATTATGCATAAAAGAAGAGATTTGAGAGATAAAATATTCATAGTCTGGAACCAAAATCAAAGACTTTTTTACCACAGCACCCTCAGGGCATAAAAGTTCACAGAGACCATGGAGGAAAGGCAAAAGTTTTCTTTTATCCGCTGATTATATTATAGCCTATTTAATATAGGTACTATAGCAAAAGAGACCCTTCGACAAGCTCAGGGTGACTGGTTTATTTCTACTAAATTTAACAACTATCCTGTCGTGCTGAGCTTGTCGAAGTAGTTAAAGGTTTTTGAAAAAAAGGTTTGCTCGATTTTTAAATCCCGTCAAACGCAGCCGAGCGGAGCAATTGATTGTGGAGTAAGGGTATAAACTGTCTGAGCGCAGCGAGTTTTTATACTCGCCACAATCAATTGCGGGAGCGAGGGTAGTCCCGCCGAAGGTGGGACCAAGTTGTAGGGCGGCTTTCTTTTGCATACTTTTCTTTGCCAGAATTTATGCCCCTTGAGGGTAAAGAAAAGTATGGGTGATTTTAAAAATATTTAAACCACCCCTCACCTTAATCCTCTCCCCCTGATGGGAGAGGAAATATTGGGAGCTTACCCTATCCCCGCCAACCCAAGCCGCCCCTGCCACCTCTCCTTGAGAATATCCCTCAAAAACTCATGCTCCGATAGTTTCAGTTCAGGATCAGTGCTGATAATCTGAAAGGCATCTTCCCTTGCTTCTTTCAAAATCCTTTCGTCTTTCAGGATATTGCCTATACGAAAATCAGGCATTCCCGACTGGCGTGTACCGAGAAAGTCACCGGGGCCTCTTATTTTAAGGTCCGCTTCGGAAATATCGAATCCGCTCGATGATTTCTCCATTACATGGAGCCGCTCTCTTGCTTCATCCGATTTCTGGTATTGAGCCAGAAGGATACAAAGCGACTTTTCACTCCCCCGCCCTACCCTGCCTCTTAACTGGTGAAGTTGTGATAGACCGAACCTTTCGGCATGTTCGATAACCATGATCGCGGCGTTAGGGACATCTATACCGACCTCGATGACCGTTGTAGAGACAAGCAGATGAATGTTTCCTTCCTTAAAGGCGGTCATGACGGCTTCCTTTTCATCAACCTTCATACGGCCATGAATGAGTCCTACTTTGAAATCAGGAAAGTGGAGGCTTAGTTCATCAGCCATTTTCGTCGCATCGAGAAGTTCCATTTTTTCCGACTCTTCAACAAGAGGGTAAACAACATAGGCTTGTCTTCCCTTCTTAAGCTCTTTCCTTATAATTTCGTAGACTCTAAGCCTCTCCTTTTCGTGGTAAACCTTCGTATCAATCTTCTGCCGCCCCGGCGGGAGCTCATCAATGACGGAGAGTTCAAGATCACCATAGACGGTCATAGCCAGTGAACGTGGTATGGGCGTAGCCGTCATGACGAGGATATTGGGCGTAATATCAGCCTGTCCCATACTTTTTAGCTTCCCCCGCTGTACAACGCCGAAGCGATGCTGTTCATCGATGATGCCGAGACCGAGATTATGAAAAGAGACCCCCTCCTGGATGAGAGCATGGGTGCCGATAATAATATGCACGTCTCCTTCGGCTATTCGTTCTATAATTTCCCGCTTTTCCTTCCCCTTGGTACTTCCCTTGATAAGGAGGACCGAAAGGCCCAGCTTTTCTGAGAGCCTGTGAATGTTGAGGTAATGCTGCTCGGCTAAAATTTCCGTAGGTGCCATGATAGCCGCCTGATAACCGGCCTCGACGGCATGAAGGGCAGATATGAGGGCAACCATGGTCTTTCCGCAACCCACATCTCCCTGGATAAGGCGGTGCATGGGATGTTTGGCCGGAAGATCGGCTTCAATTTCCTTCAAAACTTTCTTTTGTGCCCCTGTCAGTTCAAAAGGGAGATGACCAATAAGTTTAGTCTTGAGTGCACCCTTCGATTTTATTACAGTCCCCTCTTCCAACTCCAGACCATGGCTTCGCATGGCAATACCTAGCTGTAAAAAGAAAAACTCATCATAGACAAGGCTTCTATGGAAAGGGGTCCTTTTTTCGTTTAATTTATTAATATCAGAATCATTTGCCGGCAGGTGAACGTGATGAAGCGACTCAGAAAGGGGTAATAGACCCCGCCTCGATCTTATAGGTTGAGGGATTCCATCAATCAAAGTACTTGCATATTCCCGGACGACACGCTCCATGATCTTCCTCATATTTCGCTGTCCCAGTCCCTCTGTAAGGGGATAAACAGGCAGGATTTTTTTAAAATCTTCCCCCTCCTCTTCACCGGCCTCAATCCTTTCCACTTCAGGATGAATAATCTCTCTGCCGCCGCCGTAGAGCTTCACTTCTCCCGAAGCAAGATAGCGATTTCCCTCTTCATAGAGTTTCTTCATGTACTTCTTGCTGTAGTGAAACCACTTGAGTGTAAGCGTACCCGTACCGTCACCAAGAACGACTTCGAAGATCTTTCTCCCTCTCGCCAGAGGAACCACGCCGGAAGCAAGCACCTCGCCCACTGCCTGCTGGACCTGGCCGGCTTTCAGCTGAGCAATTTTTTTCAAATGACGCCTGTCGTCATAGCGATTGGGAAAGAGATAGAGGGCGTCTTCTACCGTATTGATCCCCTTTTTGGAGAGAAGTGATGATATTCTCGGTCCCACCCCCTTGATAAACTGCATAGGGGTATGAAGTGATTTTTCTGCTTTGGCCCTGTCAATGTGGTTTTCCTGTGCTGACTTGTTAGCATTTTTCTTTTCCCCCGACGGGGGATTGGTGAGGCCTTTGATAATTTGAAGTGCTTCAGTGATGATCTTTTCTTTTTCACGGCTTTCCAGTGAATCAAAATCGCTGAAAGCGGCGGCAAGATCCTTCAGTTGTGTCTTTAGAGAGGGGGGTACTCCGGGAGTGATCTGCAAAAGTGCCGGTGGAACCAGACTTTCCAGACCTTTTATTTTGGAAAGATTTGCAAAATCGTGCTTTGCAGCATACTGGAGAGGCTTTTCGATTGCCAGTAGGCCATTTAAAAGCTCCTGCTCCAAAAAAGCACCTTTATTTCTTGCCTAAAGCCTTATTAAGTTCTTCAACAAAACCATCTACATCAAGGCCATGAGACCAGGCGGCATTTCTAACACTCTCCTGTTCAGCACCCATGCAACCGAAACAGTCAAGTTGATATTTCTTCAAGACATCCCTCGTTTCAGGGTATTTCTTTATCATTTCATTGATTTTCGTTGCTTCTGTAATCTTAGCCATAATCCTTAATCACCTTCATTTCTGATTTATAACTTCTGCTCTCACCTTACCTACCAGTGCCATGATCTTTAACTGCTCTTCCAGGCCTCCTTCGGCCAGTTTAATATGCGTTGCATCAGCAGGAAAGCCCCCAAGAGTCGTATCGACGGCAATCCACTCACCTGCATAGAATTCATTCCAGGCATGATACATGAAGCCTTCAAACTCTTTTGAATAAACGAGACCTGAAATGATCCTTGTCGGTATACCTGCGGCCCTCGCCAGGGCTGCAAAGAGATTGGAATGGGCCTGGCACTCACCTTCCCCGCTTTCAAGCGTATCGAGGGCCGAAACGGTATCAATCAGCTTCTTGTCTATATGAGTATTAACCCAGTCATAGATGAGTTTGCCCGCTCTCAGCGCTGACTTTTCCTTCCCTACAATCTCCTTAGCTTTTCTTGCAATTTTTTTATTGTCAGAGTTTACTACATGATCGGATGCGAGATAAAGAGTAAATCGTCTGTCTTTGACAGGAATCTCAACACCTTTATCTTTTGGCTCTTTTACATTGATTTTAAAAAGGTATTCAAGGCCGTCACCTGACTTCCCTGAAAGGCTCACCTCCTGATAAGCATCATTCATGACGGGAAACTTCTCAGGAATGTTGGAAAGCCTGATGGACATGGCTCTTAATCCCCTTGGATCACTGAGAGGTTTTTTGATTACAATTCTTGAAGCCAGGAGGAGATCAGTCAATGAAAGCGATTGAATTCCCGCTTTGGCCTCCTTTTCATCCTCCATGATAAGCTTGAAACCGTTTGGAGAAACTTCTTCCAATGTCAAGCCATCAGCAGTGAGGGTAATATTGCCTCTTATTCCCTTAAAACTTTCTTCAAAGGTGTAAATAGTCGTCTCTTTACCACCAACATAGCCCTTTTCTATAGAAAGGACCTTTATCTTGACGGTCTGGACTGAAAGAAGCGGTTCAAGGAAGACCTTTATCTCAAATTCGTCCCCTTCTACGAATTTCCTTTCAAGTATGGCTCTTTTAAGAAGACCCGCCGTATAGAGCCCATCCCTGAAAGGAAAGCGTTTTCTCCTCTTTTCACTTCCCGAATCAATCTCTACAAGAAGCTCATCATCTACTCTCTCCCCCCTGATAACCATCTCATGGCCCATGATGTTCTGCCTGTAAACAAAAGAATCAAGCAGTCCTTCATTATCGACATAACCTGTCTGATCGAGCTCGGTACGGCTTTTTTCGCCTGCCACATCAATTTCGACGGCAGCGTAGCTCTTTACTGAAACAGATGGTCTTCCATCGAGGCTTCCCTCGCTGGTCACCGTATGTACATGGCCGATTTTTTTACCTTCGAAATATGCGCCCAGCCATTCATGGGAAATGTTATCAGAAGAGATAAACTTCTTTTCTCTCAGAGCCCTTTCAGGCTCTTTCTTTGTGCAGGCCCCTGAGAGAAGGATTATAATGCAGAGTAAAAGGGCAGTCTTTCTAGATAAAGGAGACTTCAATTATTTCAAACTCTTTGTTCCCCGAAGGTGTCGCAATACTTACTTCATCATCTACGCTTTTACCGATAAGCCCTCTTGCAATAGGCGATAGAATAGATATTTTTCCCGTCTTTACATCGGCTTCATCGACCCCGACAATCTTGTAGGTTACCTCTTTATCGGTATCAACGTCACTAAGGGTAACGGTCGCGCCGAAAACGACCTTGTCGCCACTCAGTTTTGAGATATCGATAATATCACAGGCCGGTAGCTTGGTTTCAATTTCCTTGATTCTTCCCTCAATAAAACCCTGCTTTTCCTTAGCCGCATCATACTCAGCATTTTCTGAAAGATCACCATGTTCTCTCGCAACGGCAATAGCTTCAATTACCTTGGGTCTTTCGATACTTTTTAATCTTTTGAGTTCCTCCTGTAGAGATTTATGCCCCTCTACTGTAATAGGCTCCCTGCCACTCATGTTTAACTCCTCTTTTCGTGAAATTCCTGTATTGTCTTAACATCCAGTCCCCCTTCAGCTGCGGCAACAATGCCGCGAACAGCCGACTTTGCACCGGCAACAGTCGTAAAGTAGGGTATATTTTTTAAGAGCGCCGTCCTCCTGATGGAAAAAGACGCCGCAATCGATTCCTTGCCGACAGTCGTATTAATAACCATATCAATTTCAGAGCTTTTCAGCCTGTCTACAATGTCAGGCCTCCCCTCACTGACCTTGTTGACGAAGGTTACGGGAATACCTTCATTTTCAAGATACCTGGCTGTTCCCCTGGTAGCAACAACTTCGAAATCTTTTTCATGAAGATCTTTAGCAAGGGCAAGAATGGATTCTTTATCACTATTTTTTACACTGACAAATACCCTTCCTTTTGTCGGCAGATGAACACCAGCTCCCTTTTGGGCCTTGGCAAAGGCCCTGCCGAACTCCTTATCGATACCCATTACTTCACCCGTAGAACGCATCTCCGGCCCTAAAATGGTATCAACACCGGGGAACTTTGTAAAGGGGAAGACGGCCTCTTTTACAGAAACAAAATCGGTTTTCACCTCTTCAGTAAATCCCAGTTCTTTGAGTGTCATTCCTGCCATAACTTTGGCGCTGATCTTGGCAAGCGGCACACCGATGGCCTTACTCACAAAGGGAACCGTTCTGGAAGCCCTGGGATTAACCTCAATAATGTAAATATCGGACTCCTTGACGGCATACTGGATATTCATGAGTCCTTTAACCTGAAGTTCCAGGGCGAGCGCTTTTGTCTGGCGCCTTATTTCATCAATAATTGTATCATCAACCGTATAGGGAGGCAAAGAGCAGGCACTGTCACCGGAATGAATGCCCGCTTCTTCAATATGCTCCATAATCCCTCCGATGACAACGTCCCTGCCATCACAAAGAGCATCAACATCGAGCTCTACTGCATCATTGAGGAACTTGTCTATCAGTACGGGGTGCTCCGGTGAGGCCATAACGGCCGTGTGCATGTAATTCTGCAAACCCTCCAGGTCATAAACGATCTCCATAGCCCTGCCGCCAAGAACGTAAGAGGGTCTTACCACTACGGGATAACCGATATCCCGGGCAATTTTTTCAGCTTCCGCAACAGATCTCGCCGTCCCGTTATCAGGCTGCTTAAGACCGAGTTTATGGAGCAGGTCCTTAAATCGCTCCCTGTCTTCAGCCCTGTCAATGCTATCGGGTGAAGTTCCTATAATAGGTACGCCCTTTTCCCATAAAGGCAGAGCCAGTTTGAGAGGTGTCTGTCCGCCAAACTGAACGATAACACCATCGGGCTTTTCCGTCTCTACTATATTCATGACGTCTTCATAAGTGAGGGGCTCAAAATAGAGCCTGTCCGATGTATCATAGTCGGTACTGACTGTTTCGGGATTACAGTTGACCATAATGGTCTCAAATCCTTCTTCGGCAAGTGCAAAGGAACCATGAACACAGCAGTAATCAAACTCTATCCCCTGCCCTATCCTGTTGGGTCCGCCACCGAGGATGATGATCTTCTTTTTGTCGCTTACATTCGATTCATCTTCCTGCTCATAAGTAGAATAAAGGTAAGGCGTGTAGGCCTCGAATTCAGCGCCGCAGGTATCGACCGTCTTATAGGTAACACTGATGCCTGCCTTTTTCCTGGCCTCCCTCACATCCTTTTCACAGGTTTTGGTGAGCCAGCCTATCCTCTTATCGGAAAAGCCTAAAGTCTTCCCTTTTTTAAGAATATCGGTTTCGAGCCCCTTGTCAAGGATCACCCTTTCAAAATCGACAATTTCCTTGATGTTGTAGAGAAACCAGCGGTCAATCTTCGTCATATGAAAGATCTCTTCCATATCCATACAGGCACGCATGGCATCAGCCACAAACCAGAGCCTTTCACAACCGGGAACGATGAGCTTTTCCCGGATTTTTGTGATTATTTCCTTATTTACCTTAAAATTAGCGGACCTGAATTCTTCTTCCGAAAAGAGCTGGCTTTCAAAGCCAAAGCTATCTATTTCAAGGGAACGCAATGATTTTTGCAGGGCCTCCTTGAAGGTTCTTCCAATGGACATGACTTCACCGACAGACTTCATCTGTGTGGTGAGCGTCTGGTCTGCCTGTGGGAACTTTTCGAAGGCAAAACGAGGGAACTTAACCACCACATAGTCAATGGTCGGTTCGAATGAAGCCGGTGTTTCTTTCGTAATATCGTTGGGGATTTCATCGAGCGTATAACCGACAGCAAGCTTTGCTGCTATCTTGGCAATAGGAAAGCCCGTTGCCTTGGAGGCAAGCGCTGAACTTCTCGAAACCCTGGGATTCATTTCAATGACGGAGATACGGCCGTTATCGGGATTGACGGCAAACTGAACATTTGATCCACCGGTAGCAACGCCGATTTCCCTGATGATCTTGATAGAGGCGTCTCTTAGTTCCTGATACTCCTTATCGGTCAGCGTTTGGGCGGGCGCTACGGTAATACTGTCACCGGTATGAACGCCCATTGGATCCAGGTTTTCAATAGAACAGATGATAACAACATTATCCTTACTGTCTCTCATGACCTCCAGTTCGTACTCTTTCCAACCGATAATCGATTCTTCGAGCAGCACTTCCGTCACAGGACTTGCTTCAAGACCGGCTTTCACCTTCTCTTCATACTCTTCGCTGTTATAGGCAATACTTCCACCGCTTCCACCGAGCGTAAAAGAGGGTCTGATAATAACAGGAAATCCGATATCCGCTGCAATGAGCATGGCTTCATCAATGGAATGGGCAAAACCGCTTTTGGGAATTTCAAGACCGATTCTCTTCATGGCCTCCTTGAATTCTTCCCTGTCCTCAGCCATCTTGATCGATTTGAGGCTTGCACCGATCAGTTCGACACCATACTTTTCGAGAACCCCTTTTTCAGCCACCTTGACGGAGACATTAAGCGCCGTCTGGCCTCCAAGAGTCGGCAAAAGCGCATGAGGCCGCTCCCTTTCGATAATCATCTCCACCACTTCCGGCGTAACAGGCTCAATATAGGTCCTGTCGGCAAAATCAGGATCCGTCATTATAGTCGCCGGATTAGAGTTGAGCAGTATTACCTCGTAGCCCTCCTCTTTGAGGGCCTTACAGGCCTGTGTCCCTGAATAATCAAACTCACAGGCCTGCCCGATAACGATAGGGCCTGCTCCTATAATAAGAATTTTCTTTATATCAGTCCTTTTCGGCAAGATCAGTTCTCCTTTTAACCTAAAAGTAGAATTTAGGTTTTATTTATAAATCTCTTCAATTCTATATTTAGTAAATCTCTCCCACCTGAGACTCATATTTGCCAGTATGTTAATGGAGCTTTCAAGATCATCCTTTGCAGCGCCTTCCTTAAGTTTTGAAATTATGAATTTTTTCACTTTTGCCGGATGCATTATATAATATCGTGATATTATATACTTTTTGTCTTTAGGAAAAACCCTTGTTTCAAGAAGGCTTTTAGCCTGGAAGTGATTCCCCCCTTCGGGAACCATGATGGTATATTTCTTTCGGCTATATAAATCCTTAAGCCTGATCTTGTCACCTGATACACGCAAAATCTCAAAAATACTCCTCACACCTTCTTTGAGCTTAATAATTTCTGCACGTTTCGCTGCATCATCATTTTTTTCCACATACTCATCAACAACCGACTGGCCTCCCTTCCGTCTGTCAAGCGCATACCACTCGAGGAAAGTACCTATCCTCATGTCATAGGTTACTTCTTCGCCGAAAATACCTCCACTCTGGCTGAAGTAATCTTTCTTTGCGCCGGCTACGTCCTCTTCACGGCCACTGACAGAGATATAGTCTATAACTTCATCTATAAGTTCCTGAATCATTTTTTGTCCATCATATTTGTAAACCTTTTGAAGAGATAAGAAGCATCATGGGGCCCGGGAGATGATTCGGGGTGGTACTGCACCGAAAAGGCAGGAAACTCCTTTGAGGCAATTCCTTCTACCGTTTTATCATTAAGGTTAACATGAGTAAGCTCGGCTTTTTCTTTCAGAGACTCATAATCAACAGCAAAGCCGTGGTTCTGGGATGTGATTTCCACCTTGCCTGTTGAGAGGTCCATAACAGGCTGGTTGCCGCCCCTGTGACCAAACTTGAGTTTATATGTTTTACCGCCAAGGGCAAGAGAAAGGATCTGATGTCCCAGGCAGATACCGAATATAGGCTTTTTGCCCAGCAGGTTTTTAACATTTTCGATTCCATAACCAATTGGCTCGGGATCACCGGGACCGTTGGAAAGAAAAATTCCGTCAGGGTTCATATCAAGTACTTCCTGCCAGGGTGTCGATGCAGGAACAACATTGACGCGGCAGCCTGCGGCAGTAAGGCATCGGATGATATTAAACTTGATACCAAAATCATAGGCGACAACATCATATTTGAAGTCACTCACCTTGTCGTAAGCTGTCGCTATCTTCCACTCCCCTTCATCCCTGCTGTAGGGTTCAGTGCAGCTTACTTCTTTAACCAGATCCTTGCCTACGATGGAAGGAAGTGCGGCAGCCTTCTTTTTGAGACTTTCAATATCGCTATCGACGGTGGATATAATACCCTGCTGTGCCCCTTTATCCCTGATATGCCTTGTAAGAGCCCTTGTATCAATTCCTTCAATGGCCACGATATTATGATCAGCAAGAAACCGGCCGAGGCTTTTTTGCGAACGCCAGTTGCTGGGCACCTCAAAATATTCCTTTACAATAAAACCGCTTAGATAGGGTTTTCGAGACTCATAATCCTCTTCATTTATGCCGTAGTTTCCCATCTGGGTGTAGGTCATATTTACAAGCTGTCCCCGGTAGGAGGGGTCTGTAATAATCTCCTGGTAGCCCGTCATGGATGTATTAAAACATACTTCACCGGCAGCCTCACCGCCGGCACCAAAGGATTCCCCCTTAAAAATCGTTCCATCTGCAAGAGCCAATATGGCCTTATTCATAGCCTTCACCTTTATAAACAGTTTTTCCGTTAACGATTGTATATACGGCCCTTCCTTTCAAGGTCCAGCCATGAAAGGGCGTATTCTTACTTTTTGATTTCATTTTTTCTCTTTCTACTTCAAATTCCACATTAGGGTCGAATATGGTTACATCGGCTGCAGCTCCCTTTTGCAGGGTTCCCCCATCGACGCCAATGACCTTTGAAGGATTTACTGTCATCTTGCACACGGCTTCGCTAAGAGTCAGTACCCCTTCATCAACCAGTCGCAGTGTGAGCGGCAGAAGCGTTTCGAGACCGATAATACCGTTAGCAGCATACTCAAACTCGACATCCTTTTCTATCGTCGAATGAGGCGCATGATCCGTAGCTATTGTATCGATAGTGCCATCCTTCAGACCCTTTCTGATGGCGTCAACATCTTTACTGTTTCTCAGCGGTGGATTCATTTTAGCGTCTGTATTGTATCCCTTTACCGACTCTTCATTTAATGTGAAGTGGTGAGGCGCCGCTTCCGCCGTTACCTTGACACCCCGCTTCCGGGCCTCCCTGACAAGAGAAACGGCCCCTTCCGTACTGATATGGGCAATATGGAGCTTCGCCCCTGTCAGTTCGGCCAATGCAATATCACGCATGACGATAACGTCTTCACAGGCATTGGGTATTCCCTTAAGCCCCATTATAGTCGAAGTGTAACCTTCATTCATGGAACCATGACAGGCAAGATCAGGATCTTCGGCATGGGATATGACGGTCAGATCAAGCCCCCGTGCATACTCAAGTCCATTTCGCATGACCTCCGCATTGCGCACCGTCAGTCCATCATCGGAGATAGCTACAATGCCCGCTTTTTGCATGGAAGCAATCTCAGCAAGGGATTCCCCTTTGAGACCCTTCGATAAAGCGCCGATGGGATAGACTTTAACATGACCCACCTCTTTTACCTTCTTCATGATCGATTCCGTGACGGAGGCATTATCATTGACGGGAAGAGTATTCGCCATGCAGGCAATGGCCGTTACACCACCGGCAGCAGCAGCCAGTGTCCCGCTTTCAATGTCCTCTTTATATTCGTATCCCGGGTCCCTCAGGTGAGTATGTATATCGATAATGCCGGCGATGACGGTAAGGCCTTTAGCATCGATCACTTCATAAGCATTATCTTTTACCGAGCCGCCAGGGACGATATCCTCAATCGTTCCATCTTTAATAAGAACATCAAAATCACCATCCAGGTTCTGCGAAGGATCGATCACTCTGCCGCCGCGTATGAGCCTCTTCATATGTTCCCTCCCTGCTGAGAGCCTGAAAGAAGGTACAAAAGAGCCATCCTTAGGGCAACGCCGTTGGAAACCTGATTAAGAATAACCGAATAGGGGCCGTCAGCCACTTCAGGTGCAATCTCAACACCCCGGTTGATAGGGCCGGGATGCATGATTAGGACGTCCTTTTTCGCCCTTTCAAGCCTTTTGAGATTAAGCCCGAACATAATGGAATACTCCCGATCTGTGGGAAAAAGGGCTCCATCCATTCTCTCTTTCTGAATTCTAAGCATCATGATAACATCAGCACCATCCATTGCCTCTTCAATGGTATAAGCCACATCAACACCCATCTTTTCAATACCGACGGGAATCATGGTGGGAAAACCTGCAACAACGACACTGGCACCCATCTTCCTTAGACCGTAAATATTGGATCTCGCTACCCTGCTGTGCGATATATCACCAATAATGGCAACGCGAAGCCCTTCTATCTTTCCCTTCTTCTGCCTGATTGTGAGCATATCCAGGAGAGACTGGCTCGGATGCTCATGGCAGCCATCGCCTGCGTTGATAACCGATGATTTGACTACCTCTGCTATCTTGGCGGGAGCCCCTGACGAAGCGTGCCTGACCACAATAATATCGGGGGCCATGGACTCCAGGTTTTTGGCCGTATCAACGAGTGTCTCTCCCTTTGTTGTGCTGCTCGTGGAACCGGAAATATTGATAACATCGGCGCTCATCCTCTTTCCGGCTATTTCAAAGGAGGTTCTTGTTCTCGTACTCGGTTCAAAGAAGAGATTGATTACCGTTTTACCTCTCAGAGCAGGTACTTTCTTGATATCCCTTTCAGAAACCTCAACCAGTGACTGGGCCGTATCGAGAATAAACTCGATTTCTTCCTTATCAAGATCGCTAATAGCGAGAATATCTTTTCTTTTCAGTTGCAAAGAATCACCCTATGGATTTAATAATGTCTACAGCCAGCTCACCATCGAGCCTTGCTTTTATAACGTCGTTTCTTGATGTGGGAATATTCTTACCTACAAAATCAGCCTTAATAGGAAGCTCCCTGTGCCCCCTGTCGACGAGTACGGCAAGCTTTATCATCTTGGGTCTGCCGAAATCGATGAGTTCATCCATGGCCGCCCTCACCGTTCTCCCCGTATACAAAACATCATCAACAAGAACGATAATCCTGTCATCAATGGAGAAGTCGATTTCCGTACTTCTAAGAGTAGGGTGATGTGTACCGACGGAGAGATCATCACGATAAAGCGTTATATCGATAATTCCGACCGGTATTTCAATACCTTCGATCTCTTTAATCTTTTCGGCGATAAGCTGAGAGAGAATCACTCCTCCACTCCTGATACCGACAAGAGCCAGATTATGAACCCCTTTGTTGGCCTCAATAATCTCGTGAGATATTCTGGTAATCGCCCTGTTAACACCGGCACTATCTTGAATGTTCAATCGTTTTGTCATCACAGATTAGCCCCTAAAAAAAACCTCTCTATCGGTTGGATAGAGAGGTTCCCTGAAATTTTCTTTTGAAAAAATACCATCTTTTTTACCTTATTAATCTCTCTGGATTAACTTAAAGGTTCGTCATTTATGTTCTGTTTTTTTGAGAACTAATTCTATATGAGCAGGCGCTTCCAGTCAATAGTAAATCCCGTTGGTTTTGTACTTTTTTGAATAAGGGCAGACACGGGGGTCTGCCCCTACGTTTGAATTATTATTGGTTTCCTGCGATTACCAATCCCCCTTCCCTATTGGGAATCATGTGCTATAATAAGCTGCCCAAATAAAGAAACGAGGATAAAACATGTTCAGAAACAACCTAAAGAGATCGGGAGTATATGATTCAACACTCACAGCGCCACCTGAAGAAAAATGGTCTTTTACGGCTGACGGCATCATACAGACATCTCCTATCGTAAAAGAGGGTATTGTCTATTGCGGCAGCAATGACTACCATATTTACGCCCTTAACGGTAAGACGGGGGAAAAGCTCTGGGCTTTTGAAACGGGGGAGAGGATTAAATCTACTCCTGCAATCAGCGATGGCATTCTCTTTGTGGGCAGCCTCGATGAATATCTTTACGCCATTAATCTGGCGGACGGTTCTGAAAAGTGGAAATTCAAGACTGACGGCGCGATTAAATCATCTCCTCTTGTCCATGATGGGAAAGTCTATTTCGGCAGCCTGGACGGTAATTTCTACGCCCTTAACGCCAATGACGGAAGTGAGCTGTGGCGATTCGAGAGCAATGGAGAGATCGATTCATCGCCGGCTCTCGATAATCATACATTGTACTTCGGCAGTTGGGATGGGAATCTCTATGCCATCGACTGCAATAAGGGTACAGAAAAATGGCGTTTCCCGACAGATGGATACGTTATGTCCACACCGGCAGTCTATGAAGGAATTGTCTATTTTGGAAGTAATGATGCTGTATTTTATGCTCTTCATGGTACATCGGGAGAAGAGTTCTGGAAGTCCGACTGCAGGGCCAAGATCATATCCTCTGCCGCTGTAAATAAAGATTATGCCATCATCGGTTCTGTTGACGGGATTATACACTGCCTTGACGGAAAGACTGGAGAAGCTCTCTGGAGATTTATGTCAGGCCATACCCTTTACTCCTGTGCTTCAATTGCAGGAAAAATGGTTTACATCGGGAGTGAAAACGGCACTGTATATGCCCTTAATATTGAAAATGGGGAAACCCTCTGGACAATCAAGGTAGGAGAACTGATCGAATCAGAAGCGGTTATTGCCGACGGGATGATTTATTTTGGAAGTTGGGATGAGAAGATACATGCTTTTGGGTGAAAGATTATTATGGTGAGTCCAAAAGCTTACGTTCATTACCCCCCCCCTTTTTCAAAGGGGGAAATATAGTCCCTCCCTTTAGCAAAGGGAGGTTAGGAGGGATTTGATTCTTGACAGTTCCTCTGTCTAAAAATCTTGTTATCAGCGAATCAAATTACCAATCCTGCTAAAGCGTATCCCCTTATTATCCCTATCCCACGACCAGTAAAGAATAAAGGCCTTCCCTTTTATCTCGCTGATTTCTACCGTTCCCCAGAAACGGCTGTCATGGCTGTTATCTCTGTTATCACCCATGACAAAGACATTCCCATCGGGTACGACAACGGGACCGAAATTTCTCCCCTTCTGAAAGCCGAAAAAGGAGGTTTCACCCGCCTTGAAGACTGCATAAGGTTCTTCTACCGGTTTATCATTGACATAAACCTGCTTTTTCTTGACCTCGATCTTGTCTCCACCAACACCGATGACTCTCTTGATAAAGTCTTTACTCTTATCTTCAGGGTAGCGGAAAACAATAATGTCCCCCCTGGCAGGCTCCTTTACATCGATAATATTCTTGTTAACAAAAGGTATCTTGACGCCGTAAATAAATTTGTTAACCAGCAAATGATCTCCCACAAGAAGCGTGTCCTCCATGGAACCGGAAGGAATCTTGAAGGCCTGCACAACAAAGGTCCTTATAAATAGGGCCAGAACAATAGCAATGGCAATGGCTTCGGCATATTCCCTGACTACCGATTTATTAAGAAAGGGCATGGAGCGGTCTCTCGCCTTTACAAGGCGCTCTTCCTTGGCGAGAATATCCTTGAGATCACCACGGGCTATGGTATTTTCAAGGGCCATAATGTCCGTTTCAAGAAGCTTGATCTTTTCGTTATCGAGCTTCTTCTTTTTTCTCTTGATAAGGCTCTTTGTGAGCTTTATCTCTGATTCAGCCTCTTTAACGATCTTGGCTGCCGTTTTTTCCTTATGCTTTTCACTCATTTATATCAATACTCCTCAGTCAATCTTAAGTGCTGCCAGAAAAGCCTCCTGTGGAACCTCTACCCGGCCTACCTGTTTCATTCTTTTTTTGCCCTCTTTCTGCTTTTCCAAGAGTTTTCTCTTTCTCGTAATATCACCACCATAACACTTGGCAGTTACATTCTTTCTAAGGGCCTTCACCGATGCCCTTGCAATAATCTTGGTACCGATAGCTGCCTGTATGGCTACTTCGAACATCTGCCTTGGAATAAGTTCCTTCATCTTTTCGGCAATGTCTTTACCACGATAGAAGGCTTTATCTTTATGAACTATCAGCGATAATGCATCAACAGGATCACCATTGATCAGTATATCAAGCTTTACCAGGTTGGAACGTCTAAAATCGGCCATTTCATAATCTAAGGATGCGTATCCCTTTGACATGGATTTCAGCCTGTCATAAAACTCCATAACAACCTCATTGAGGGGAAGCTCATACTCAACAATAACCCTGTCACTGCTTAGGTACTTAATATCTCTTTGAATACCGCGTCTCTCCTGGCAGAGAGAAAGGATAGAGCCGACAAATTCACTGGGGGTATGGATGCTGGCATTAATAAAAGGCTCCTCGATGTACTGAATCTCCTGTGTTGGCGGAAGGTCGACGGGATTTTGTATGCTCAGCACATCACCCTTGACCATAGTTACCTTGTAGGCAACGCTGGGTGCTGTATTTAAAAGGCTAAGTTCAAACTCTCTTTCAAGCCTCTCCTGAATGATCTCCATGTGGAGAAGGCCCAGAAATCCACACCTGAAACCAAAACCCAGGGCAACGGAGGTCTCCGGTGTATAGGTAAAGGAAGAATCATTAAGTTTAAGCTTTTCAAGGGCATCCCTTAAATCTTCATATTGGTTCGTATCGATGGGATAGAGACCACTAAAAACCATCGGTTTAAGTTCCTTGAACCCGGGAAAAGCCTCATCGGTAGGATTACCCGCATCGGTAATGGTATCACCGATCTTGGTGTCGTTGAGTTCCTTGATACCTGCAATAACATAACCAACCTCACCCGGTGAGAGTGAATCCATCTTGCGCATGTTGGGATGAAAAGCGCCAACTTCTATAATTTCGAAGGTCTTATCCGTTGCCATGAGATTTATCTTTGTTCCCTTCTTTGCTACCCCGTTAAATACCCGGACCATCATGATTACTCCCTGGTAGGAGTCATACCATGAGTCAAAGATAAGCGCTTTAAGTTGTTTTTCATCATCCCCCCCGGGCGCGGGTATCCTGCTAACGATCGCTTCGAGAACATCTTCCGTACCGAGACCCGTCTTAGCGCTTGCCAAAACGGCGTCAGAAGCGTCAAGACCGATAATCTCCTCTATGTCTGCTTTTACCCTGTCGGGATCCGCGCTCGGAAGATCGATCTTATTAAGTACGGGGATAATCTCAAGATCATTATCGAGGGCGAGATAAACGTTGGCCAGTGTCTGCGCCTCTACACCCTGTGATGCGTCGACAATGAGCAGCGCCCCTTCACAGGCGGAGAGGCTCCTCGACACTTCATAACCAAAATCAACATGGCCCGGTGTATCGATAAGGTTTAAGGTATATTCATTACCATCTTTTGCTTTGTAAGTAAGTCTTACAGGCTGGGCCTTGATTGTGATACCACGCTCCCTTTCAAGGTCCATCTTGTCGAGAAGCTGCTCCTTCATCTCCCGCTTCGTTACCGTTCCTGTTACTTCCAGAAGACGGTCGGCCAGGGTCGACTTACCGTGATCAATATGGGCGATGATGGAGAAGTTTCGAATTCGTTCCTGTTTGCTCAAGAATGTTTTCCTGTCTTTATGGTATATTTTTGGATGCATTTCAAGGAAGTAAAAATGCCCTGTAAAACGTTAAAGATTATCTTAAATAAGCCTCATTTGTCAAAGGAAAAAGCTTTCTTCAATATTGCATCCTCATAGCAGAATAAGAGCAACACCGGCTGCCATAACGGAGCTTCCAAGCAGCCGCTGTCTCATATTCTCTTCCCGGAAAAGTAGCCAGCCGTAGATGACGCTGAAGATCATACTCGTTCTTTTTATGGAGATCATGTAAGCCACCTCGATGAGTGAAATTGCCCAGAAATGACAGATGAGCATCACGGCATAAGCAAGTCCGATCATGACAAACAAAAGAGGTTTTACCTTGAAAAGCACCCCCTCTTTTCTTCTCCTCGACCAGACAAAGGGAGCAAGAAAAAGAGTAAGGAGGAAAGTATAGGATATGGCGAAAAAAAGTGGCGAAGAGTGTAGAATGGCCATCTTTCCAAGATTTGAAGTAATACTATAGATTAATGCTACAAGTATTATTAATTTAGAGCCTTTTTCATTGTTGATAGCCTTTAGTGGCGCCCAGATTCCCTCCCTGAATTTCTCTACATTCAAGAGGTAGGCGCCTGTCGCAATAAACATAATACCGGCTATACCTGAACTGTCGGGAAACTCGCCAAGAAAGACAAATGAGGTAATAATTAAAAAGACGGGCGTAAGAGCAAGAAAAGGGATGGTAAGAGATAAGGGAGAGACTTTGATTGCCTTCATGTATAAAATAATGGCTGTTATTTCCAGGGGCAGGGCAATAAAAACAATAAACCAGAATTGCCGGTCAAGCTCAGGAATTTCAATAAATGGGAGAAAGCACAGAAGAAAAGGGAGGGCAAAAGCCCACCTTACCCAGGCAATGGTCTCTGCATCACAATCTTTGAGAGCAATCTTGGAAAGGGCATCCGATGTAGCGACAGCCAGCGCCGTCAGTAATGATAGAAAAAACCAGAGCAAGGATTTACCTCAGTAACAATATAAAAGCTATTTGGACACAGATTGACACTGATTTTATTATGATTATGAGAAATCATGATTATCAAAAAACTCTAAAGGTTTGTCTTTTCGAGCTAGGAGTCTGACAGACTTAGGAAATTGTAGCGATAAATATTTTTCTCTTAAACCGTAAAATAAGATAAAGATTTCTCCCTGAGGTCGAAATGACATTAATAGGCTGCCAATATTTTTTATATTTATCATAAAAAATCAGTGTAAATCTGTGTCTATTCATTCAAATCAATCTTTACACATTTCAAATCCCTATTGCAATGAGCGCATTATCATCATAAAATCATGCAACCATGAACCTCATACTCATAGAAGAAAAAGACTATGCCGGCAAAAGCAGAGTTCGTCTTAGAGGCAGGGCTCTCAAACATGCAAAAGAGGTATTTAAAGCGACTAAAGGAGACGAACTGACGGTAGGTCTTTTAAATGGAAAAATGGGTAAAGGACGGGTTACGACCATAGAGAATGGCTTTCTTGACATGGAGCTTAATCTCCATTCCGATCCCCCTCCCCCACTTGCGGTAACTCTCATTATAGCCCTGCCCCGTCCAAAAATGCTAAGCCGCGTACTTGAATCAGCGACCTCAATGGGCGTAAAGGATATGTATATTATCAATTCATGGCGTGTGGAAAAGAGCTATTGGCTGAGCCCCAAACTTGAAGAAGGCAACATACGCGAACACCTCATTGCCGGTCTTGAACAGGCAAAAGACACAATCCTGCCGCAAGTACACCTTCGAAGGCTCTTCACGCCTTTTATTAGAGAAGAACTGCCTGTGCTAATGAAAGGCAGCCTTCCCCTCGTAGCTCATCCGGTGGCATCCGATTCTTTTCCTGAGCGATCCCAGGAAAAAGTAACACTGGCCATCGGGCCTGAAGGGGGATTTATTACGAGAGAGGTCGAAACATTCGAGGAGATTGGATTTAAGACGGTTACACTGGGAGAAAGGATACTGAGGGTGGAAACAGCTGTTCCGGTGCTGCTTTCAAAGTTGAGTTGACGTTATTTGAAAACATTAACTGTATAAAAGTTACAACTTGCTCTTTTCAATATATTCAATACCATCAATCCCCTTAAAATCAGCATCCTGGGTCCAGATAACGGCACGGTTAACACGTGCCGTTGAGAGGATAACACTATCTGCAAGGGGAAGTTTGTTATCTATTCCTAATCGTGCAGCACTTATAGCAATAGAATCACTCAACGCTACAACTTTTCCCTGTTCCATCAAGGCAACTGCCTGTAAGGCTGCATTTTCATTACGCTGTTTTAAAACGACCTTAAACACTTCCAGGATACAAATGGTAGGAACTATCAGGTTTTCCGTTTTCTCGATATGTGGAGCAAAGAAGTCGGCATTAGGGCCGTCTGCAAAATACTCTAGCCAGCCACAGGAATCAACAAGGTTCATAAGCGATCTTTCTCACGAATTACTGTAGTATCAATACCCTTTAGAAATCCCCGCATCTCCTTCATATCCCTCATGGGAATATATTCAATTCGATTTTCATACTGAAGGACCTTAATTTTTTCTCCCGGATGGATGTCCAGCGCCTCCCTGACTGAGAGCGGAATAACAACCTGAAATTTAGGTGAAACGGTTACTGTTTCCATAACAACCTCCATCGATAAGGCTTGCGTTTTACTTAAAGCCTATCGAAAAAACAGCCTGCTGTCAATAAAAACCGTTTAAAGTGGAGAATATAAAGAGTGTTCATAATAGTAAAATTATCAATCCGACAAACTACGCTCTATCAGCCCTGATAGCTCCAGTAAGTCGTCAATAACAAAATCAGCATCAATAAGCGACTTCCTTCCCCTGTAGCCGTAAGTCACACCCACCGTTCTCACCCCTGCGGCCTTTCCTGCCGCCATATCAATTTCACTGTCACCAACCATGACGGCCTCCCCGGGAACAAGATCAAACATTTTAAGCAGGTGAAGAATAGGCTCCGGTGAAGGCTTCTTTTTACCGACGCTATCGCTTCCAAGGATGGCATCAAAGTAATGGCCAACACCTAATTCATTAAGCCCTTTTTTGGCAAACTTTTCGCGCTTGTTCGTTACTACCGCCTTTTTATATCCTTCAAGGGACTGAAGAGTTTCCTCTACACCCGGATAAAGCGGCGTATAATCGACAAGATGCTCCCAATAGTAATCGAGAAAGCGGGCAAGTACTTTTTCCTTGAGCTCCCCCTTTTCAGCAAGCACCTTATCTATGACTATAGATATGCCCGTACCGACAAGGTCACGCATTTCATCAACGGATCTTTCTCGAATACCAAAGGGTTTAGTCGCATAATTGAGGGCATGGGTCAGGTCTATAATGGAATCAACAAGCGTTCCGTCGAGATCGAATATAACAAGCTTAATGGACATGGCTACATATTACCCATCACTTTATGAGAGTCAAGAAAAAAGGAGATAAAGGGGTTGCCCTTTGGGGTCTGATGTCTTATCATTTAGCCCATGAAAAACATCATACTAAAACTGCCATCTGCTCTTCTGCTGATCCTTTTAATCAAAACAAACGCAATCGCAACGGTAAACATAGAGGCTATCAGACAGAGTGACCGTGACGAGGGACTATACAACAACATATCACTTAGCCTCACCCATAGCGAAGGAAATACGGATATTTCCAGCAGAAAGCTGAAGCTTCGTTCTGACCATATTACAAAAAACAATCATGCTTTCATTTCGGCCTCTTTCAAGCGTGGAGAGAAAGACAAGAAGGAATACATGGACAAGGGCTTTGCTCATATAAGGGGGATTATGGCGACAAGCAAACCTCTTGCGGGTGAATTCTTTATACAGAGAGAATATAACGACTTTACCCTTCTTAAAGACAGAAAGCTCATCGGTACCGGAGCACGTATCAGGGCACTTAATGGAGTAAATCAAACATCCCAACTCAGATTATTCCTCGGTCTTGGAGTGATGTGGGAAGAAGAGGTTATCGATTACACACCTGATGAGGAGGAAAAGCTTTACCGTGCCACCAACTACCTTTCCTTCAGATGGGAAGCAAAAGAAAAGGCATCCCTTTCAGCCACCGCTTACTATCAGCCAAGCCTGAAGGGTCCCGATGATTACCGCATCCTCTTTGATGGAACAATCGCTTTCGTCATCACAAAGCAACTCTCTTTCACTTTCGACATAAACTACCGTTACGACAGTGAACCACCCATAGGTGTCGAAAGAGATGACCTTGAGATTACCAATGGCATTAGTCTTAACTTTTAGGAATATTGTAAGCGATGGCTGACGGAAATAAAATCGCCCAAATACTTCTTGATAGTAATCCTGAACCTGAAATAGAACTGGACTTCACAAATCCCCTGGAGCTTCTCATTGCTACCATATTGTCGGCCCAGTGTACGGATAAGCGTGTCAATATGGTAACCAGGCCGCTCTTTAAAAAGTACAAAAGTGCCGAAGATTACGCCAGGGCAATTCCTGAAACATTGGAAGAAGAAATCAGGCAGACCGGCTTTTTTAAGAACAAGACAAAATCCATTATTAACTGCTGCACTATGATTCTTAACGATTTTGGTGGAGAAATCCCACAAACAATGGAGAAGCTTGTAAAGCTTCCCGGTGTGGGCCGTAAAACAGCAAATGTCATCCTGGCAGGTGCATACGGTAAGCAGGCCATCCCTGTCGACACTCATGTCATCCGTTTAAGTAACCGCCTCGGTCTCACTAAATCAAAAAATCCCGACATCATAGAACAAGACCTTATGGCGGCTATTCCCAAAGATAGCTGGAGCAGGTTTGCAACAGCCCTTATCCTCCATGGCCGCAGGGTGTGCAAGGCAAGAAAGCCTCTGTGCAGTGAGTGTGTAATTTATGATGAATGCGACTGGCCGGAAAAAGGGAATTAAATAGAATATTTTTTAACCTCAAAGACACTAAGAACAAAAAGAAAAGATTTTTATTTTTAGGATAAAGCCTCTTAAAAAATCAAAATAAATGAACAACTTTGTGACCTTTGTGCCTTTGTGGTGATATGATATTTTAATCTCATACATTTATTAAGGAATAGAAAATGAAAACTCCCTGTCCAGATGTAGAAGATTGTCTCGAAGCACCGGAAGATATAACAGAAATCTGTCCCTACGAAACCATATGCGGCAGATGTGAATATTATGTGGTCGTAAAGGAGGCCAAAGGACTTCTTACAGGCCGGTGCCGTAAAAAACCTGCTGACGGACTCATCAGTTGCAAAGACGAGATGTGCGATAAGTATATTTTGCGTGGAACTTTAAAGAAAATGAGTGAACAACTGGAGGTATTGGAAATGGATAAAGATGAACTGAAAGATATATTGAAGGAAGTACTTGATGAAACACTCGGCATTACCCAGGTCAAGCTGGGAGATAAATGGGTTGACGGTGAAATGATACTAAAACCCGGTACCGAAGGCTTACAGGAAAAATCGATCCCCATGGATGCCTTTTTTCACAAGATCGTCATGGTGAGAGACCGCCTGAGGGTACTGGAGCAGAAGATTAATTCACACAACGGACTTAGCGATGAGGAAAAGGTGGATATACAGCAATACATAACCCGGAGTTACGGGAGTTTGACTACTTTCAACATCCTCTTTGCAGACAAGAAGGATGGCTTTGTTGGAGATAAGGGGAAGTAGTTTCAACCCCCAGCCTCTCCTTATCAAGGAGGGGGATTTTAAGCTCCCCTCCTATTTTAGGAGGGGCCGGGGGTGGTAAAAACTCAACTTCTAAAAAATCAAATGAAAATAGTTTATTCTTCAACCACCCCTTAATCCCTTTATGCCCTCGGGTGCTCCTTATCAAGGAGGGGAAATCTGAGAACCATCACTATCTTTCTCCCCTCAATAAGGAGAGGTTCAGGAAAGGGAAGGGAAGGTTTTCCAAAACAAAAAACAGAAATATTCATGCAACTCTTCAACAACATCAGCAAAGCAAAATTCATCTCCCGGCCCAACCGCTTCATCATCATCTGCGACCTTAACGGCAAGGAGACAAAAACCTACCTCCCTAATCCCGGCAGACTCTGGGAACTTCTCTTCCCCGGCGTTACTCTCTATATCGAAAGGAGTAACAACGAGGAGAGAAAGATCCCCTGGACGGTAGTCGCCGTGGAAAGCAGAGGAAGGCCTGTCATGCTTCATACTCATAAGACAAATGATGCGGCAAGGCACCTCCTGGAAAGGGGACTCGTGCCGGGTCTGGAAGATGCTGAGATAGTAAGAAGTGAAGTCAAGTACGGCAATAGCCGATTTGATTTTCTCCTTAAAAGAGGTGATGAAGACATTTACCTTGAAGTAAAGTCCTGTACCCTCTTCAGTGAAAGGGTCGCCATGTTTCCCGATGCCATTACCGAGAGAGGAAAGAGGCATGTAGAGGAACTTGTCCACCTTTCCTCAGGCAAGACGCGTTGTGTCGTCCTGTTCGTAATAAGCTCACCCCATGTAGAGGTTTTCAGCCCTGAATACCATACGGACCTCAACTTTGCCTTAACACTTATCAAGGCTAAAGACAAGATCGATATTATCCCACTATCCATCGGCTGGCGGGATGATCTTTCCCTCCATAATAAAGTCAGACAGGTATCCATTCCCTGGGAGAAAATAGAAAGAGAGGCTTCTGACAGAGGAGCTTATCTCTTCATGATGAAACTTGATAAAGATGTTTCAATAGAAACGGGGAGCCTCGGTCATATCCAATATAAGAAAGGCTTTTATATTTACGTCGGTTCAGCCATGAAAAACCTGACAAAACGAATCGAGCGCCACAAAAGGCTCAGGAAAAACATGCACTGGCATATAGATTACCTGAGACAACATGCCCATTTCCATGCTGCCCTCCCCCTTCGTACGGCTAATAGAATAGAGTGTCAACTAGCCAACTCTCTTAAGGAGCTTGTCCACTGGCAGGTTCCCTCTTTTGGTTCAACGGACTGCAACTGCGGATCACATCTCTTCGGAATGAATGAAGACCCCCTGCGTTCACTTGTTTTTCATGATTTTCTTCAACAATACAGAATGGAAAGATTGATCGATCTCCCTTAATAAATCCATCCTAATTCAGACAAGCTTATCCTGTTGCAAATACAACATCACTGTTTGAAATAAAAAAAATAAAATAATATCTTACGCCTGCCATACCAAGAGGCAAGACATGATATTTCCTTTATATTCTTATACTTAGACAAGCTAAAAAACTTTGGCACACCCTTTGCTATTGCCTCCTGTAGCGATGGAATTATTATTCCATCCTCCTATTCCGTCCCCAATAAAGTTTGGGGACTTTTTTTTGATTTTTAAATATTTTCTTGGAGGTAGTTAATGAAGATCTACAAAGCTCTGCAAAAACTAATGCAGGGGGCAGAAAGGGCCCTTGCCATTTCTATAATTTTATTACTCGTAGTTGCCGGGAACTTGCAGGCAGCCACTGCGGAACTTCACCCGGCCATTCCACTCTATGATGAAGATGGTGCTCATGTTCTGGATAGCGCAAAACCCTACAGTCCGAGAAAGAGCTGCGGCAATGGCGATGGAGGAGGATGCCATGACTATGAAGCAATTACTCACGCCTATCACTTCGAAATGGGTCGTGATGAGGCAAGCGATGACTACGGTAAAAAGAGGGGACTTCCACACTTCGTATCTCCCGGCTATTTTGGCGGTTACAACTGCATGGGCGGTAGCAACCAGGATGTACTGGCAAAAAAAGACAACGCCAGCGTTGGCGACTTTGCCGATAAAGGTTCTGCCGGTTGGATACAGCGCTGTAACGGCTGCCATATGGGCGGTGGATGGATGGAGAAAGACAGGAATGGAACAAGATACGATGAGAAAGATCCGGAATCTGTTACTTACCTTGACGGTGACTACTTCAACAGGGGAACGACGACGAACAACACAATGGCCTCCATCGATACTATCTCACAGTGGAACTGGAAAAAGAGTGGCGTCGTAGAAGGCGATTGTATGCGCTGCCACGGTGACTTTTCCAATCTTAAAGATGGCATGGCTGCATCTGCTCTTGCAGGTGCATACAGAAGTGGATTAAGAGGTCATGACCTTGCCTCGGCAGGATATTTCAGGTACATGGGTACGGCCATCTTTGGATTCCTGAACATGCAACCTGCTTCAGTGGAGATTCCCGATTCAAGCGCCGTCCTTTTTAACCGGGATGATTCAGGGCATCTTGTATTAGGTGAAGACGGACAGCCTGTTCTCACATGGAATGCCTCTGTATTTGATGAAAACAGGCAATTAACAATCCCCATGCTTCGTTTCCCGGAAAATGATAACTGTATGGCTTGTCATCTCACAAGCAACTCGAGACGTGGTTTCTATGGTTTCGGTGATTCAGCCTTTATCGATTACAGCAGCGACGGCACCATGATAGAAGACTACCAGGACGACATCCATAAAGGAAAAAACTGGACCGAAAATGGCGTAACCAGGCTCATAGACAACTGCAGTTCCTGTCACGGAAGACATTACTTCAGATCCAATGAAGCAAATACGGACCTTGACGCCGACCACAACTTTCTTAAGGGTAATGGCGATATGGACGTGAGAAACGACCTTGACTATAACCCCAATGCAAAGTCCTGTGAATACTGTCACGACCGAGCGGCCAATCGCCCCACTTACGGCGGTTACTCATCAATGCAGTCTGTTCATCTCGATATATGGCGTTTCAACGGGGATATGTCAGGCTACCCGACAGACACCCTTGACAGGATAACAAAGACCCACCTCGATGTTGTCTCCTGCCAGGCATGTCATATTACTGACAAAATATCCAGGGGCAGAGCTATTCAGATCATGTATCGTTACAGGAGAGGTGAAGACGGCCTTTTAAAGATCTCCCCCTATAATCCCAGAATCCGTTACTACTGGAAAGACAAGAACAGCGGTCGTATCCTCGTTCAGACCGAGAGAAATGCCGTCTTTGTCCAGAGTAAAGATGAAAGTGGTAATACCATCGGTATTATCACCGACCCCATGACCGGCACCGAATACGGTACCGTAACAGCCAGGATATCTCACGGTTCTCTCAGGTTCGGTGATCCTGGCGATTATGCCGGATTTGTAGGATTGAAGAAGGCCTACGACAGTCTGCTCAAGCTTAAGGGTGTTACAAATCCCGATACGGCTCTGGTATGGACGGAATCCAACCAGTACGTCATATCTCACAATACAAGGCCCGGTGTATCTTCAGTACAGTGTTCAGAGTGTCATCCATACAAAGGTGATGGAACTACCATTAGCGCCCTCATATCTACTGATGGATTGCTTGGCGCGGGAAATGTTAAGACCGTAACCCAACTCGTTGACAAGCGACTCGTTGATGAAGGAATTGTGCTCTTTGATCTTCCCTATATGAAGGTCGATGAAGCAGGTAAGGTTACGGAAAATGTCTCCGATGTTCTCTATGCGTCAAAGATAAATCCCTCTATGACCCGTTTCAATGCTGAAATAGCTACGGCTGCTGAACTGGAAGCAAGGGAAATAGGAGATGCCGAGGCATTTGGAACAAGCGGTATATATAACATGGATGAAGTCTCTGCCTTAAAAGCGAGCTACCTGACAGTGACTGACGTATTCCTTTTCAAGCCTAACTACGGTGATGAGGCAGTCAGAAAAATAGCCATTATTGCCGAACAGTTCAACGATGGTGGCCTGAGTGATTTCATTTTTTCATCAGCCCGCATGGAGATTGCCATTTCAGATGAGACAATCAGCAATTCTGCTTCAGATGCCGGTTTCGGAGGTCTTCTTGCAGAGGTATACTCCATAGACCTTCTTAACAGCCAGGGCGATGATATCACCACCTTTAATAATGAATATATAGTTATTAAGCTTCCCTATAGAGGCACAAATACAAATAAGGAAGAAGTCAAAATTCTCACATCTGCCGATGGGTCAACATGGTCAGCTATCGATAGTTCACAGATAGTCGCCATTCAACCTGCAAGCGAACTGGATGGCCCGGGCTATGTCCTCTTTGCAACTAACCATCTGAGCTACTATACGGTGGCCGATAGTACCGTTGAAGCGGCATCGGGAGCCAGTACCCTGTCCGGTGGAAGCAGCAGTGGTGGAAAGGGCTTCTGTTTTATCGCAACGGCAGCCTATGGTTCCTATGAAGAGGGCCATGTTCAGGTTCTTCGCGATTTCCGTGACCAGATCCTCCTTACCAATGCACCGGGTACGGCTTTTGTAGACTTCTACTACAAGCACAGCCCACCCATGGCGGACTGGATTGCAAAACATGAAACCATGAGATCTATCGTAAGGGTTTTGCTCTGGCCACTCTTTGCCGTGGCATACTTTCTCGTGAAAATGAACATGGTGCAGCAGCTTGTGTTCACACTGCTTTTCCTGTCTGCAGCGTCGGCAGGTTTATCTTTGTACAGGAAAAAAGCGGGCCTTTACTGATAAGGTAATGTGAACTTAAAAGAGGCAGGAAGCTTTCCTGCCTCTTTTTTATTGGAGGGGAAGGTAGGTTACTTTTCATAACCCCACAGCAGATCTCCCCTCCCCTGGTGGGAGGGGACTAAGGGGAGGGGGAAGAACTGTTTTTACTACTCAAAATACCATATATTTTTCACCCCCACCCTAACCCTCTACCCTCAAGGGGCATCAAGACCCCATCAAGGGGGAGGGAAATATTGGGATTTAAGGATAAACCTTAACAAATTTCATATACCAAATAGTTACAAACAGGAAAAACTCTCATGGATAACAAAAAGAGAATTACAGAAAAGACAAATAAAGTGGCCCCCTGGCTGGCCGGCAGCGGAATAGCCTCCGGTACTGCACTTCTCTCCGTTGCCTGTACAGTCCCAAAAACAGGCATCTGCTCCACCTGCGGCAGCTGTTTCGTTGCCCTTTTTTCCCTGGGAGGCTGGGCGGTCATGAAAAACAAAAAGGGTGATTCAATATATTCGAGGGATAACAGATCAAATCCGTGACAGGAACAATATCAAATCATGTTCTTGCCCTTATTGCTTTTATCTTCCTCCTTTTACCCTTCCCTCTTTATGGCGGAGTTGAAGGAAGACTGGAGGCCCTCATCGAGGCAGACAACAGGTACAACAAGGACCTCACCTATATTGAAGGATGGGGAGACCTTCTTATTAAAAAAAGGGAGCAGGCAAGTACTTATGGCCTGACCTTCAGCAGCACCTATCGTGAAGAAGAATGGCATGGTGAAATATACCAGTTCTATGGTGAAAGAGAATTAAAGGAGTTATCACTCCTCATAAAAGGAGGACGCTTTGAAAGGTCGGACCAGAGCGGCTACTACGCTATAGATGGAGTTTATCTTAAAAAAGGTACCGGCGCACTTTCATTTTCTTTCTATGGAGGTAAGCTCTTACGGGTTGAATCTGATAAGCAGCTGAGTGCCGGTTCTACAGGCGGTATGGAGCTTACTTTCAGGGGAGATAAGGCGGCCAAGGCCTCTCCTTTTTTTATTAATCTCTTTGTTGAAATGGGATATCAGCAGATATACGATGAAGATAAGTTGTCTAGATTAACCTGGGGCCTTGCCAAAGCATCCGCTGCTGAGATGAAAGAGACAGGCTTTTGGGAGTTTCAAACGGGCGGCGATTTCATCATGGAAGATGGAACGATCGAAACAATGAGTACGGCCTTTGGCATAAAGCTTCTGGAAAAAAGCTTTGTCCGGATTGCTTACAACATCTATGAACCGGGCGATAAAGATTTTTCCCTGAGGGACCGTTTTTACAGACTCTACGCAAAGGGGAAAGAAGAAGTCATCAGTGGTGAGCTTTTTTACTTTCCAATGAAAAGACTCGACCTTTATGTCACAGGAAAAGAAGTTAATCACCATATGGGACAAAAGGGTTACGGAACAAGAGCGGGAGCGATGCTGAGAACAAAGAAAGGTATCGATCTCAATCTGGAGGCGGACTACCTCTATCTGGATAAAGAAAAGGCACATACCATCTTTCTTTCTTCAAAAAGCTCAATTGACGCTAAAACAAAAATGAAGCTCACGGCCATATACCAGATTCTAGATAAACGAACAACCGGTGAAAACAAGGGCTACGGTATGGATATAGCCATAGACAGGATGATTGATAGCGACCTCTTTTTCTCACTCTACGGTATGAACATTATCAATAGTGATTACGATGATGAGTACAGGATTGGAACGAGGCTAAGCCTCACATTCAGTGAGGACAAACTATGAAAGCATTCATTTTTCTGATCTTATTAATTTTACCTGCCCTGCCCTCCCTTGCCGCAGATAAAAGCGAAGAAAAGCGATGGTGGGAAAAGCGGGAGGGAATGGAAGATCTCTATTTCCCCCATAATGAACACTTTAAAGCAATGAAGGATGAAGATCCCTGCATGTCCTGTCATATATTTACAAAAAATAGCGTAACAGACCTTAAAAAGCTGGAAGCGCTTACCATCATAGCCAATGAACCTCTGGAGGTCATATGCCACGAATGCCATGTAGACTCATTAAAAGCGCCTTCGGAATGCACTCTTTGCCACAAAAAGCCGGACACCATATGGCCCGAAGACCATCGCTACAACTACATAGAAAACCACGGCAATGACTCCGCTATCGATGAGACGGCATGTAAGAAATGCCATATGAGCAATGCCTTCTGCACTGACTGCCACTTCAGGAGAGACAGCGGCAAAAGCAGAGTCCATAACCCTGCCTATATGGGAAGTCACGGCATAGAGGCAAGGACATCTCCAGGCAAGTGCGGCAAATGCCATAAGGGCCGATACTGCGATAATTGTCACAGGAGTATACGGTGATATGATGAAAAATGAGCTTATCAAGATAGCTTACTTCATATTCATACTGTCTTTTTTTTCAGCCTGCGGCGACCTGGATAATAGCGACTATGCATCCATTGAATCGGGAAACCTTATCCTTACCGAAAAACATGGCGGCAATGGTTCAGCCTGGGGATTTTCAAGTTGCCGGAGCTGCCACCTGCTTGATGTGATTCATGAAAGCAATAATCTCATTAAAAACATGGTTAATGCAAAAGGATACAATACCTGTACCGGCTGCCACGGGACAAACGGGACGGATACAAAGAGGGAATGCATCATCTGCCATAACACCTTAGATATGCCCAATGCTCCCTACATGAAGGGCAGCTTTTCCCACAATTTCATCAAGGGAAGCTCAAATGCTATAAGTGATGAAAATTGTATCGTCTGCCATGAGGCATCGGATATGAACGGCAACTTTGATTTCAACAGGGATCTTAGCATCTACCCTGATGCAAGCGGTTTTAACAGGCCTTACACAAAGGAGTATGACTTCTGCATCCGCTGCCACAACCGCGACCAGCAGCAGCCGGGCTATGAAATGACGGGCTCCTCTTACGACGATCCACTTATTGCTATTGAAGACGACTATACCCTTATCGATTCTCACGGAGAGATAAATAGCGTCGGTTCTGGAACCTATGCAGGACTGAGGACCGGTTATAACTACAGCACCGTTGTTGATTGCAGTGACTGCCACTCCCTGCATGGCACAAAAAATGACCTGCTCATTATCGACAGTTCGCAGGCCGGGGCAAAGTATCTTCCTGAAGCTTTAAGGGATACCCCTTACTCTGCCAATGTAACGGGAGGCAATTATTCACAGCTCTGCGTCCTTTGTCACAGCATGGATACGATACTTGATTCTGGTGACGTCGATACGGGGAACGGCCTTGCAGGTGTCCATGATGTCGGTGTCGACTGCAGGCCCTGCCATACCCATGGGGAGGCGGTGCAGTCGGGCTTGTAGAGTTGGTATTACTTTGAAAAAAATGCTTCCCCTCCCCTGGTGGGAGGGGATTGAGGGGAGGGGGAATAGTAGGCAGTTGCAATTTCTAAATGTCTTCACCCTCACCCTAGCCCTCTCCCATCAAGGGAGAGGGGAAGTTTAGGAATTAATTGGACACTGATTTATTTATGATTTTGAAAGATTCAACAATGATAAATGAAAAACCAAAGAAACTACTATTCACCTTCTGTGCCTCCCTGTCTCTGTGGTTAATCACTTCAGTTAACTCTCATGCCATCGACATGGAAAAACTGGGTGAACTGCACCTCCACCCCTATGACATTGAAGCGCCAAAATCTATGAAAGTAGCCAAAGAGTTTGTCTTAAGAGAGAAAAGACTGATCACCTGCAAGACATGTCATGGGATAAAGGGAATAATGGATATGAACTATGACGACATCGATAAGAAAGACAATCTTTTCCTTATAGGTGGCCCCTATTCCAAACTGAATGACTTCTGCTACCGATGTCATGAGAAAGAAGACTACGAGCGGCCAAATATTCATAAAATGATCGATAAAGAAGGGAAACTTATAAAAGACAACTGTACCTTTTGTCATAGGTCAAGGCCGGACCCTGAAAAGGTCAAGAGTATGGATGAAGTTCAATTCCGTCTTCCTGTTGAAAAGCTCTGCCTCGGCTGTCATTTGAAAACTCCACACATGAATGCCCTCAATCATCTCAAAAAGCCATCGGAAGAGATGAAAAAATTCATGACTAAATCAGAAAAAAAGAAAAACATCATACTTCCTTTATCTGAAGCCGGAGAGATAAGCTGCATCACCTGTCACTCACCGCATGAAAAAAGCGTTGTCAGTAAAGACAAACCTGCCGGAACACAGGTGGAAGATCATGATGTTGCAGAGGGGATTGAATATGTTGAAACAGAGTGGGGAAAGGTCTTTGCTGAAGACAAGAAAAAACGACTGGAAAAGTATTCAAAAAAAGAGGGAAAAGAGTTTTCTCTGGAATATGAAAAGGTAACCAAGGAAGTACTGCTCAGGCTGCCTGCAAAGGACGGCACATTATGCCTGGCATGCCATACATTTGAAAGGTAGGAACTATCTATAGTCTCCCCTCCCTTGGTGGGAGGGGATTAAGGGGAGGGGGAGAAACTACTTGAACTAGTCGAAACTTTGGGATTTTTCACCCCCACCCTAGCCCTCCCCCATCAAGGGGGAGGGAAATATTGTCTTCAAGATGACTAGAAATTTACAAAGGTAAAATCACATGAATATACTGGAACGACTCATAAGAATCCATAACTGGCAGAAGGTGCGATATTCAACGATCATCCTATCCTGTGCCCTCTTCTTTGCTCCCTTCCTTATTATCCCCGGACTCTTCAACAGTAACGACTTTTGCGGGACGCTCTGCATAAGGCGTTTTTATCTCTACTTCCCCGGCATGGGCCTCGATGACCTGACGATACAGCTGAAAGTCTCCATTGCCGGCGTCTTCCTCCTTCTGGCCATACTCATCGTTACCTTCTTTTTTGGGCGTTTGTGGTGCTCCTTCATCTGCCCTGTGGGAGGCTTTCCTGAACTTGTGAGCCGCAGCCTAAACAACAGGATAAAGATCGAATACCGCGCACTACCCCAGGTAGCCATAAGGTATGGCTACTTCGGTTTTTACCTCGTCATGATGCCCATGATCGGCATAAGCGCCTGCACCCTTTGCAACTTCATGACCATACCGAGAATCTTTGATGCTATCGGCGGTGGACAGATGGGTATGAACTATATTCTCTCATCCATCGGTATTGCCAATGTAGCCCTTGTTGCACTTCTCGGCTTTTTTGCCAGCAAGGGACGGGCTTTTTGCGCATTCCTCTGTCCTGTGGGGGCCATAGACGGTATCGTCAACAGGATAGGCGCAGCATTTAAGTTTACACGGCACATCAGGGTGGAAAGAGACCGCTGTACCGGCTGCATGGCCTGTGCACAGGCCTGTATGACAGGCGCCATTGAAATGGATGATAAAATAGCCCTTGTAGACCAGCTTTCCTGCATGTCCTGCCATGAGTGTGTAGACGTCTGCCACCACGGCGCCATCGAGTATCTCTCTATCCCGCCCGATACGAGAAGGCACAGAAGAAAAAGGGATGAGGTGCTCCCACCTCTTCCTGAGTGGACGGCCCTCTATAATCCCGGAGAGGGTCAGGGTCTGGCAGGCATTAGATGGCAGAGGATCATTATGGTCTCCGTGCTGGCAATGTCTCTCATTTTCATTATCGCTACCTGGGCAGGCGCCGCGCCAAGAAAGATCGATCCCGACGGATGCCTCAGCTGTCATGCCATTAAAGGCCTCGACTATATAGACAAGCAGGGAATCTTAAGAACGGCAACCATCGACGAATCACACTATTATGCCTCACTGCATGGTTCCGTCCCCTGTAAGGACTGCCACAGAAAAATAGAAAAATACCCCCACAAAGTTAAAAATGGTGAAGTTGACTGTGCCGCAACATGTCACGTGAAGGAACCCTCCAAAGGAGACAAGTATTCCCACAAAAAAGTAAGTGAAGAATACAAGGGCTCCGTTCATAAAGAGGGATGGTCAAAAGGACTCACCGGCGGAAACCGTTTGAAAGAAGAAAAAGAGACCCAATCCCCCTCATGCAGGGGCTGTCACAGCAACAGCCTCTATATTGAGGAAGAAAATATGGCCAGGTTCAAGGAGCTCTTTGTCAACTGTGACAGGGAGTGCGGCAGATGCCACCAGGGCGTTGCCTGGCGCGGGCAGTTCGGCGGACATATTTTCAGGCGCTTTATGGGCGGCAGGTGGGACAAAGAGAATGGAAACAAGCTCTGCAACGACTGTCACGGTGATATAGAAAAAATGACTAAAGCTAAGATTACTGATTGGAAAAGCGGTAAAAAGAAGAAGTCTGAAGCGCCTTTTATCCTGGCCACTAAAAGCTACAATATGACGCTCCACGCCAAGATGGTTATGATGAAAGACGAAATGGGGGCTTCCTGCATTGATTGTCACTCACCTGACGGTTTCAAGCATAATGTTCGGCAAGGTTCTGATTTAAAAGCATCAACTCATAAGGACAATCTTGCCGCTACCTGCGGACAGGACAAATGCCACAGCTATGCCACATCACCCCTTAACGAAGGTTTTGTGAGGACAGCCATGCATTCACTGGATCTGCCCCCGGCAGATAAAGAAATTGCACCCATCGATTCAAGGCGACTCAGCTCAAACTGGTTCAGGATAGCGGCAGTACTTGTACCCCTTGCCCTGCTCACCCTACTCCTGAATTTTGGCTGGTCAACGGTGATTAAAAAGAAAGGAAAGCAATGGCCCATTCTCGGTGGAGACAGTTTTCAGATAAAAATGCTAAAACGGACGCCTAAGGGCAAGAAGAAGGCCGGGAGCGACAAGGGAAAAAAGCTCAGCAGCCTTATTTTCCTGCTATTCCTCCTCACACCGGCCATAACAAAGGCTGACAATCTCTACCTTGACATGTTTGACAGGGCTCAAGTTAAGCAGAGTGATGCTGACAAACTTAAAGAGAAGCTTAAAAAACATAAAAAGGTTGAACCTGTTACCCTGACGCTAAAGCCTTACCACAAGAGACGGTCATTTTCTAATGATGACCCGAAGACACTCTGCTCTTCATGCCACGGCAACCTTCCTCATAAAAAAGAGGTAAAGACCAGGACATTCCTTAACATGCATTCAGACTTCATTACCTGTGACGGCTGTCACTTCACCCCCAAAGGAGTGGAAGTAAAAAAGAGGTGGATCGATATGGAGAGCGGATACATGTCCGGTATTTCTTATAAAGAAACAACAAGGAGTGGTAATAAGAAAATCGCCTCTTTTATCAAGGGTAAGCCACAGACACTCCTGGAGGATCATCCCTTCGCCATGGAGACTGCAAAGAATCTTAAAACACTCTCTATTGATGATAAAGCCAGCCTGATCCTCAAATTGCATAGCCCACTTTCAAAAAAGAAACTGGGGTGCAGCACATGCCACAGCAAGGACCAGAAGTTTCTTGAACTGGAAGACCTGGGCTATGACGATGCGAAAAGAAAGAAAATTGAGCAGAGCAGCATTGCAAAGTTTGTGGAGAGGCTTAAAAAGAATGGGCCGATAAATCTGAAGGTGCTGGGGAGGTAGCGGTTGATAAGTTAAAGCTGTTTCATACTCGATAGGCTCATCATAACCCCTCCCAGCCTCCCCTTGGATTGTAAAAAAATTTGGATCGTCTTTACGAGGAGCACAGCGACGCGGCAATCTCGCATTACTAGGTTTGAGATCGCGTCACTTCGTTCGCGAAGACAGGATTTGTCTTTGCGAGGAGCACAGCGACGCGGCAATCTTGCATTACTAGGTTTGAGCTCGCGTCACTTCGTTCGCGAAGACAGGATTTGTCTTTGCGAGGAGCGCAGCGACACGGCAATCTCGCATTACTAGGTTTGAGATCGCGTCACTTCGTTCGCGAAGACAGGATTTGTCTTTGCGAGGAGTGAAACGACAAGGAGAGTTATGGCTGGCCCCTTTGGAAAAAAGTATCAGAATTATATTTAAATTTAACGCAACCCATTTCAAATATATGTCGTTATTTTCAAAAACATTATATACGTTCCTCTTCCTCTCCCTCCTATGGCCATCTGCATCTATAGCTGCACCCTTTGTTGCAGAGCCACTCCTGTCAATAAAAGGGAACTTCAACCAACCTAGTGACATCGCCATCTCTGAAGAAGGCAAAATCTATGTATTGGACGGAGTCAAGGGAAGAATAAAAGTATTCAGTAACAAGGGAAAACAACTGACAACGATCAAGGGAGAGAAAAGCTTTAAGCTCCCCATGGCTATGGCCATTGAAGGTAAATACCTCTACCTTGCCGACACCCTTAACCACCGCATAGCTATATTTAATACTAATGGTTCCCACATTAAAAACATCGTTCTCACTTCAGATCATGACAGCCCTACCCCACCGGAACCGACAGGTATAGCGGTGAGCAAAGGAGACATTTTCTGGAGCGACAGGGCAAATCACAGAATATGCATTACCGAGATTGCCAGCGGTAAGAGAATCAAATGTTTCGGCAAAAAAGGCGAAGGTGAGGAGGAATTCCACTTTCCCTTCATGCTCGCCTTCGACAAGGATGATTACCTTCATGTAGTCGATGTATTAAATGGAAGAATAAAATATTTTAATGCCCGTGGTAACTATTTTGGTGATATTTCCTCATTTGGGACAAGTGAGGGTACTCTTTACAGGCCAAACGGTATCTCTATAGAGGACGATAATATTTTCATCTCTGATGCCTATTCAGGAAAGATATCGGTCTTTAAGGGAGGCCTTTTTTCGGGATACATCAAGGACAAATCAGGTAAAGCCCTCATTTTCAATACCCCTGTCGGCATCAAAATTCAAGGTAACAGGCTTTACGTCGCTCAAATGGGCAGCAACAGCATCGAAGTATTAAGTATATCAGAGAGTCACAAATCCTCCCATAGCGTTAACAGCTCAGGCAGTACAGCTTCTGGAAGAGACTGCATTACCTGCCACCTTTCCTGGTCACCGGATTATGAAGCGGAAGAAGACAAAGGCGGCGAACTCCCCGTTGCTTCTTCCCCTATGTGCTACAGCTGCCATCACGGTGCCGTTATAGAGTCGAGGCCATCCATCGGCACAGGACACCAGCACCCGTCAGGTGAGAAGAGAATGAAACCCAATAAGAAAACTGAAAGGAAAGACAATGTTCCCGACCATTATCCACTCATAGCTGATAAACAGCTCTACTGCGGAAGTTGCCACACGCCCCATGAAATTGGACGTGAAGATGAAGGGTACCTGGGAAAGACGAAAAACCGGTGGATAAGAGGGGGTGAAAAAGGAACGGGTGACTGCCTCCCCTGTCACAAGTCAAAAGAAGATAAAGTAGGGGTAAAGAATCGCCTATTTAAAGGAGTCAACCATCCTGCAGGTATTATCCTTAAAAAACCTCCCCAGGGAGCCGATGAAAAGCTGTATGCATCAACCAAAGCTCTGCAAAAAGGGCTCCCCAAAATACTTAAAGATCATGGTGCAAAAATAGATTCCAGAAAACGAATAAGCTGCAATAGTTGCCACAGAGCCCACGGAACAGAAGAAAAGAAACTTGTCCTCATGAAAAACAGCAAGGGTGAACTTTGCGCTGCCTGTCATGAAAGGCTCTACAATACAACATGGAAAGAAGCAAGAAAAAAAGGGGTTCACCCTGTAACCCTCGATCTCGAAAAACCTCTTAAACTTGGGGATATAGAGATTAAATCCATCCGTTGCAATACCTGCCATTCAGTCCATAATGGGAAAAAGGATTCTCCCCTTATTTCAAGGAAGATTCAAAATGACCTTCCCTGCATCGATTGTCATGAAAGGGTTTATGCAAAAAATAAAGAGGAAGCAAGCAAAAAGGGAGTTCATCCCGTAAAACTGAAGTTTAAAAAGGCAATCACCATAGGGAAAAGAGAAATTAAAGAGATGGACTGCCTCACCTGTCATTCAGTCCATGACGGCAAGGAAGGTACTCCTGCCCTTATAGAGGAATACAAAAACGGAGAGCTATGCCTTAATTGCCATGAAAGGATGAAGGATATGCCGGGCATGGACCATGATCTTCGTATTACCGCCAAAGAGAGCAAAAATGGCCTCAAGGAGACACCCCTGGAGGCTGGCCTTTGCGGAAGCTGTCACTCCATGCATCGCGGCAAAAGGGAAGCATCCTTTCTCTACTCAGGCAGACTCGGTATCTATAGCAGTACTTTAAAAGTTACCAACAAGGATATTCTCTGCTTTGAGTGCCATACAGACAAAGGCAATGCCGGGAAGAAAGTAATCAAGGAATTCGATCACCCCTACAAAGATATTGTCCTTCGCTCAAAAACCACCATTTTGCCACTCTTTGATAAAAATGATGAAAAAAGCGAATTCGGTGAAATAAGATGCGTCACCTGCCATAATCCCCATAGCTGGTCTCCCGGTAAAAAGAAACAAGTAGTCTATGGCCCTCCCGGAAATAATATCGAGGGAGACGTTCTCAACAGCTTTTTGAGGCGTAAAGGAGCAAAAGGAACTTTTTGCGTAGAATGTCATGGTCTGGAAACAAGGATTAAATATAAGTATTACCATGACAAGCTGGGAAGAGACGCCGGAATTGACTACTTAAAGTAAAGCCTCAAGAGCAAATCACTGCTGCATATCAAACAACAACGTTTTATTTCAAGCACATCTTTTAAACGCAAGACTGACAGCCATCAAGGTAACTACCTGTTTTATCGGTAATTTTCAGTCCGTAACTTTTTGGCACGGCAATTGTATTAAGGAAGCGGTTTAATAAAACAACTTACAAATTTTACTACCAAGGAGAATTTTTATGAAGATAGTTGAGGCTGCACAATACGCCCTATTAATGGCGATATCGATGACAATACTTTATGCCTGTGGCGGAAGCAGTGGAGGTTCAAGCGGAGTATCTTCAACAACAGGCTCTGCCTTTGCTTCACATATAGATGGCGCCATCATTACAGTGAAAGATAAAGACGGCAATATAATTGCAGGCCCCGTTACGACTTCAGCCGATGGCAGCTTTAACGTTACTATCCCGGCCGGCTCAAATAGTGACTACATCATTATCGAATCAACGGGCGGTACATTTACAGACGAAGCAACAGGACTTGCCGGAGTAGCGGCAGGCCCAATGGCTGCCTATATTAAGGCGGGAGCTCTTGGTTCTTCAGCCCACCTGACACCTGCCTCAACTATTATACATAATCTTGTTGTTAATCATGGTTTGACAATCACTGAAGCAGAAACTGCCTTTGAGGGTGCATTTGGTTACCTTCCGGATATAACAGTTAAACCGGTGGACGCTACCTTTGCCAATGCATCAACCTTTTCTGTAGAGCAAAGACTGGCAGGACTTAGAGCCGCTACTTTCAGCCAGTTATCCAAAGAATTCGGTGCTTCTGCCAATCCCGAGCAACAGTTTGCAATGTTTACCGCTTTGGCTCAGGATCTGGCCGATGGTACTCTTAACGGGCTCAACAGTGCATCTCCCGTCACATACTTTAACGGAACATCAACAACGGAAATCCCCGAAGATATTAAGAGGCTTTTTGTTAATGCTCTCCTCAAGTTCAGGACCGGGGGAAACGATAAAACAGATCTGAATTCAGCCGAACTGGGTACCCTCCCCTTTTCCTATGTTGCCTTTACTAATATATCAGGCTACAGGGTAGAATTTATCGAAGGAATGATGCCTCCAACGGCCGGCAGAACAACTTTTGATCTGAGCATAACCGACAGTGAAGGTGCTCCCCTTTCCGGCCTTGACCTTAAACTAAAACCGAAAATGTATATGGGCAGCGGTCACACTCATGGAACGCCTATTGAAAGTCAGACCGATAACGGTGACGGTACTTATACTTTCAACGTTTACTTTGCCATGGGAAGTGTCATGATGGATGGTTCTTCCATGGGATTCTGGGAGATAGAGGTATCAATAGAAAAGAGTGGCGCAACATCAGACAAGGCCTACTTCTACCCACCTGTGATGATGAAAATGGGTAGCGATACTTTTAGAGCAACCCTCAATGGTGGTCAAACTGACATGATTGCTGGAATGATGATGGAAGGCATGATGATGGCGGGAGATCCCCTTGCCCGTAAATACCTTCTCTTTAATGACGGTTTGACAAAAGCAATGGATAATACCTATAGCCTGGATCTTTTTATAGCCGCTGAAAACATGGCAATGCTTATGGCCAATAAGCCGCTTACTGATGGTATTACACTTACTGATGAAAGTGATGCTACCTGGACAGTAGGAGCAGGTACTTCCGTCGTAGTTACTTATAATAGTGTTGATTATCCAGCCCTAGACAATGGAGATGGACACTGGATTATTTCCGGTCTGCCCTTAATGGCAGAAATGACATATGAGTTTCAGATTAGCCTGACAGTTAACGATTCTGTTAAAGTTGCGGCAGATGGTGTCACTGAGTATGCCACTATAATGGCCTCAACCGGTGCCGGAATGCAAATGTAATGATTACTTTCCTAACCAGATATTTGCATAAGGCACAAACGCTATGAATCACTCACATTTTAAACTCATATCTGCGGCCCTCATAGCTGGGGCCGTATTACTTACTGCCACATCTGCCCTGGCGGCTTCATGCTGCGGCGGTGGTTCTGCTGCATCACTCCTTTTGCCCAAAATTTCAAAGGCCATGTCCAATGCGACCTTTGATTATGAGCAGTATAAGGGATATTGGGATAAGAGTGGAAGTCATCAGGATGACCCAGAGGGAGCAAACTACAAGCAATACCGCCTTAACCTCGGCTATGGGCTGAGGCTTGCCGACCGGTGGCAGGGGAGTATCTCCCTGCCCTACGTCTACAATGATAATAAATATGCAGACGGAAGGGAAAGGACGAACGGCCTCGGTGATGTTGCACTCGGATTCTGGTATGAGAACTTCGATGATATCAAGTGCGTCTGGAAGGTAAGAAGTGCCGCTGACCTTATCCCTGCTGCCTACTTTGGCGCAACGCTCACCATACCAACAGGTATCTCTCCTTATGATGATATCGACAAGACAGAAGATATAACGGGACGTGGAGTTTATCGCCTTGACGGTACCATGCTTCTCGATAAAACCATCTATCCCTGGAATATTTCTGCTCAATTTACTTACGGGACACATGCAGCCAGGCCTGTTAACAGGAAAAACGGCAAATATATCGAACCCTACGACCTCAAACTCGGCGATAGGTATGTTGGGACATTTTCTCTTGGTTACACCCATTTTCTTGAATCTATGGATTCACTCACCTTTACGGCAGCTTACACTGATCTTACTGAAGAGAAGGAGACCATTGATGGACATAAGAATGATGCATCAGGAATGAGTAAAAAGTCTGTTTCAGCTACGGTAGCCTTTTCGACAATGAATCGAAACTGGGTATATAAAGCGACATGGAGCCATGGTTATGAAGGGGAAAACTTTCCAAAAACGGACATTATCAGCATTGGAGTAAGCCATGTCTATCGTTAGAGCCACAATAATTGCCTCATTACTTCTCCTTTCAGGTTGCAGCGACATGATGGATGATTTAAACCCTGTCGGCACCGATAAGAGTTCATCCTTATCTCAGCCGGCAGCAGATATTACCGTTCTCGATTCCCTCGGTAATACGATTAACGTTCCATCAGATTATATCGGCACTCCTGTCGTACTCTACTTCACCATGTGGTGTCCTGTCTGTGACCAGCATACCACAGATATGCTAAACAACACGGTACCCAACTTTCCCGGTGTTGAATTTTTCCTCGTTGATTATGTCTCTTCTTCCGTTGCTCAGGTAAGGAGTAACGAACTGGGAGGAGGTTATGGCACATCCTTCACTACCCTGGCCGACATTAATGATTTTCTGGAAAACTATTATGACGGCGCCATGGGAGCGACCGTCGTTATTGATGCCACAGGGATTATCAGGATGAATGAGGATTACCTTGACGGGTCGAGACTGCGAACAGTCCTGGGATCATTATGATGAAGTTATTATTTCCTTTTGTATTACTGCTTATTCTCTTAAGCACTTCTCCCGTTTATGCGGAAGATGAAGGAAAAGAGCTTTTTACCATCAGGTGTGCAGGTTTCTGCCATCAGCTTCCCGAACCTTCCATGCTTAAGGCAAAGCAGTGGCGCATGATTATGACTGTCATGCAGGACAGGATGAAACAGAAGGGAATCGATCAGTTAACAGAAGCGGAGTTTGAAAAAATCTTTTCTTACCTCAAGAAGAATTCCAGGAAATAGCGCCATAATCAATATCTGAAAAAATCTACAATGTAGATTTAAGGACATATTCTTAGCTGTAATAATTATTCTGTTGAATTATGACAACTTTGTCTTTATTATGAAATTCTCTTTTTACAGATAGCAGGAATAGCAAATGAAAATATTCAAAAACCTTTTCAGAACCTTCTGGATAATCTTCCTTGTATTTCTCTTTTCCAGCCTTATAAAATACCTTTAGCCTGGACAAATTCGTTAAATATGTTCAATTTCGCCTCATTTAATCAAAAAATCTGACTCAAAATGACTTTTTCTCGCTGTAATTTCTTAAGTCCGACAGACTCCTCGGCATCTGAAATAATTGTAACGATGAAGACCCTACTTCTCAGGCTCCCTCTCTAATATATTTAGTGCCCTTTCCCTGATCTCAGCCAGTGTCGACGGCTTTTCAAGACATTTCATATTATTTTTATTAATAAAATCTCTTTCATCACTACCGATAGCTCCGGAAAAAAAGAGAATCCGCCTGTTTAAATAAGGATCGGCACTGATAAATGAATTGTAAAATTCTATGCCTGTCATGACGGGCATGTCAATATCTGAAAAGATAAGATCATAATGCTTCTTTTTTACCATACATAGCGCTTCCATCCCATTTGGCGCCGTTTCAACAGTACCAAACTTTTTAAGAGCCAGTACCAGAATATCCCTTATAGCACTTTCATCTTCTATAATAAGAATAGAATTACCTGCCGGATCCATATCTTCCCCCCTTTTAGGCTCTTTCTTTTTTGCAATACCCCTCTTACCGGCAAAGGCCTCGATACTGTTTTGATGCCTTCTTACATGAGACCTGAGGGCTTGCAATTCCACTTTATATTCCGTAAAGAGATCAACAACCTCTATAAAAACAGTGTTCAGTTCTGAGAGTTCAAGAGAAAGAATGCTTTCCAGAAGATCTTCAATAGAAAGATCTCCCGAATCAACCACTTCTTCCAGTTCTTCAAGAGCGCTTTCAATACGCCTTATTGCCTTATTATCTATGAGGCTGGAATTCTCTTTCCTGGCAACAATATTGATAATTTCCTTGTCCACACTTCTTATCGCCCTGTAGTGCCACTCCTCCTCTTCAGATAGTTTTCTGGCAAAGGCTACCATGTCTTCATCATCGGTAGCGGTAAGGGCCAACTTCCTGTAAATATTGGCCGCCTTTGCCTCCATAGAAGCAACCCAGCCCACATAGTCATTCAAATTATTTACCAAAATGACTGCTCCTTTTTATTAGTAATCAATGACCTTATAAAAAGAATAACTTATGAAGTAGCATTGTCAAAAAATTATTCAATAAAATTCCTCACTAACTATTTTTAAAGCCTTTAGGGAAGCTTTATTAATACCGGGCAAGCATATAAGAAGATTTTTAATTAATCTTTGAAATCCCCGTCCTTTGGGCGAAATTAGAGTTAAAAGGCTATGCCATAATAATTGTTACTTTTCTTTTGCTGGATTTATGCCCCTTGAGGGTACAAAGAAAAGTAACAAAAGAAAGGCCGCCCTAAAACTTGGTCCCGCCAAGGCGGGACTCCCCTCCTTCCACCGTTGCCTTGGTTGGGCACAAAACTCGCAGCGACCAGAGATTCTGGCAGACAGTTTGTGCCCTTCATCCTCAGTCAACGGCTACACTCGGCTGCCTTTTAACGGGAAGGAAAAGCAAGCCCTTTTAGGGCTCAAGCAAGGCAACGTTCTCTGGGCGTGGATTCTTTAATCTTTCTTTAATATACAAATTAATATAATCGATACATAAGCTAATAAATGAAATACAAATAATCCTTTAATCTTTCTTTAATTTTTCCTTTGCTATACTTTTCGATAGGATGATTAAACTGATAAATAAATAGGGGGACTTAACAATGAAAAGAAGATTATTTTTATTAATAGCAACCATTACCCTGCTCTTCCCAACAAGCAGCCTTTTGGGAGAAGAAAAAGGATCAATATTACCTTTAAGCGACATTTTGACACTGGCAACGACTAAAGTGCCGGGCAAGGTTATTAAGGCAGAGCTTAAGCAGGGTCTCTATGAGGTAAACATCATCACAAAAGAGGGAAAGGAAGAAAAGGTCTACATCGATGCCATAGAGGGAAAGGTTATTGAAAAAGCAGGTCTATCCCTTGATGAAGCAACTAAAGTCGCTCTTGAGAGGGTGCCTGGAGAAGTAATAAAGGTTGAATTTGAAAGAGGTAAGTATGAATTTAAGATAAGAACATCAAAAGGAGAAAAAAAGGAAGTCTATATCGATTCCCGAAGCGGTAAAGTTCTGAAAGTTGAAAACGATGATTATTAAGACACTATTTTGCAGGGTCAATTTAATCTGAGAGGATGAAATTATGAAAATAGTCGTTACCAGGATGTCGGGGCTTTTTCTGACCATATTTCTCGTCGTGGCAAATGCCATACTCATCGAGATTATTCTTGACCTATTCGGTGTGGTAAAGCACAGGCTCATAACAGGAATAGCTGGAACATCACTTATTATTTTCTCCTTTCTTTATTCAATGAGAAAACGAAAAAAACTGATTACCTTCGGCAAAGCAAAAAACTGGCTGCAGGGGCATGAGTGGCTCTCTATCTTCGGCACCTTTATCATCTTCGTTCATACGGGGACACACTTCACGGCAATAGTACCTGTCATTACCCTTATCTTTATGTGCGTCGCCTTCATAAGTGGTCTGATTGGGCGCTATGTTTACAATAACGCCAAGGCGGAATTAAAGACAAAAAAGAAAAAACTTGAGGAAAGCGGCCTTGACCATGATGAAATTGAACAGCGGCTCTGGGCCTTGACTGTTGCATCTGATGCCCTGTCAAAATGGAGAAGCGCCCATATGCCGATTATTTCATTTCTGGGCATTATGGTTATCTACCATGCCATTTCAGCCCTTTACTATTCTGGATTTTGAAGGAGTTATTATGAAAAAGAGTTATTCATTCTATATGATGATCGGGGCATTGGTAGCGTCTCTACTCATTCTGCTTGGCATGAAGTACCCTGCCCCCCTCTACTCTCCGGGAGATGTTATCGAAAAGCATTCCAAGCTGAGATGTAAGGACTGCCATGCGCCTTTTAAGCGTGTTCCTGCTGAATCATGCTTCGCTGCTGATTGCCATAGTAAGAGTATCGGCAAAAAGGACGCTATAAAAGATTTACACGAAAAACTGAAAAAAGAAGATTGCCTCGTCTGCCATACGGACCATAAGGGACGTAAGGGAAAAGTAACTCATCAATTTGACCATAAACAGCTTCCAACAAAGGCCCGGTGTAAGGACTGTCATGTAACGGAAGGGGAAAAGGCGCATAAGGGTAAGTACGGTAATGATTGCCGTTCATGCCATACAACAAAGAACTGGAAGGAAATTACCTTCAAGCATGAAAAAGTAAGAGCTATAGCTTGCGCAGACTGCCACAAAGGGGCAGGAGAAAAAGCACATCCCGGTAAATATGGTAACGCCTGCAAAGGATGTCATACCACAAAAGACTGGAAGGCCATTACTTTCAGTCATGACAAGGTAAGTGCTACTCCCTGCGTTGATTGTCACAGGTCGGCAGCAGACAAAGCACACCCCCGCAAATACGGCGATGCTTGCGAAAATTGCCACAATACCAAGAATTGGAAGAAGATCACTTTCAGCCACAAAAATGTCACGGCTACACCTTGTGCGGACTGTCACAAAGGACCGAAAGATGAGCTTCACACCACCGCTGGAAATGACTGCAAAGCCTGTCACAGCACGAAAAAGTGGAAACCGGCCACCATCGATCACGACAGATACTTCCCGCTCGACAAAGAGCACAGGGTGGCCTGTAACAAATGCCACGAAACAAAGAACTACAAAGTCTATACCTGCATGAACTGTCATGTCCATGCCACCAGGGGAATTATTTCGGAACACCGTGAAGAAGGAATAAGAGAATATCGTGACTGTTTGAGATGCCACAGGGTCTATATGAAAGGGCGTACCTACGGTACCGATAAAACCGGTGAAAATGAAAGCATGATTGATGATGACTACCGTAAAGGCCGCAGGGGAAAAGGTGATCATGACGACGACGATGATGACGATGACCATAAAGACCGCAGAGGCATATTCAGGAAATGGTTCGGCGACAATGATGATGACGATGATGATGATTAAATGATGATTTATTAACGTAGGGGTAACCCCCCGTGGTTACCCTATCCAAACGCAAACATGGAGGACAACATGAATGATAACAGCAGAGAAATTAAAAGATTTAGGGAATACAAGGTTTGGGACAGGACGACACGCTGGTTTCACTGGATAAACTTCTTAAGCGTACTCGGGCTCATAGCTGTGGGAACAGTCATTCTTTATAACAAGAAGCTCGGCATCAGCACCGACGGTAAGATACTGCTAAAGACGATACACGTATACATAGGCTATATATTCTGCATAAACCTGACCTGGCGTCTCGTCTGGGGTTTCATTGGAAACCGCTATGCCCGGTTTAAAGCTATTCTTCCGGGAGGCAAAGGTTATATGTGTGCTCTTGGTGAATATGCAAAGGGATTCATTTCAGGAGATGCTCCGGGCTGGCTCGGCCATAATCCCATAGGCAGGCTCATGGTAGCGGTCCTTCTGGCCCTGCTCCTCATTCAGGGTGGCACAGGGCTCATTATTGCCGGAACAGATATCTACTACCCACCCATTGGAAACAAAATGAAGGAATGGATTGCCAAAGACCAGTCAAAGCTGGATCTCATAAAACCCTACTCAAAAGAGAATGTAGATGCAGCAAAATACAAGGAGATGAAGAAATTCAGATCACCCTACATCTGGACCCATAAAAACCTCTACTACGCACTTCTCATCCTCATAGCTATCCATATTGCAGCAGCAGTAGTATCGGATATGAGGGAAAGAAACGGCATCATTTCAGCCATGTTTTCAGGGAGGAAATTTTTTAAAGAAAAGCCTGTCGATGCGGAGGAAGAGTAAGAAAATAAATCAAGGGGGGATTTTGCAATTCCCCCTCTTAATTCGTATAAACTCTGTTACGCCCTCTCTCCTTGGCAATATAGAGGGCCGTATCAGCTTTTGAGATCAATATATCAAGCGTATCATCGAGAATCAGTTGTGAAACGCCGATGCTGACTGTTATTCTTTCAAGACCAACTTCAGAAAAGCTGTCCATATTTTCAATGCTTTCCCTGGCCCTTTCAGCAACTTCAATAGCTTTCTCCATTGCCGTCGATGGAAGCAAAAGGGCAAACTCTTCCCCACCATATCTCATCATCAGGTCATAATCTCTGAGCGTCTTCAGTATAGTCGATACGACCTCTTTCAAAATATCATCTCCCTTCTGATGCCCGTAGTTATCATTAACGCTTTTAAAATGGTCGATATCTATCATCATGAGAGAAAGAGAATCTCCCGTTCTCTTTGTTCTGGAAAGTTCTTCACTGAAACGGCGAAAGCCTTCTCTCCGGTTCAGCACACCCGTAAGTGAATCTCTTGTTGCAAGTTTATAAAGTTTTTCCTGGCTCTCATGGAGCTTGGCGAGGCTCTTCCTGGAAGTGGAAACAATGACGATAAGCACGGAAATAAAAATTGCGCTGGCGGTGAAAAAAGTAATAACTTTATTTTCATTCAACTCATGATAGGTCTTTGTGGCCGGAATGGAAACGCTGATTCCTCCACGGATGTCACCTACCTGGTAGCCCTGAAAGCCGTGACATTTTAAACAGGCCCCTTTTGTAATGAGAGGCGCCATATACCGGAAATAATGTTCATCACCTTTCTCTTCAAATATATAAACCTCTTTAAGGCCCTCTCTGAACTTGTTAAGGCTCTCTTCCTCAAAGGAATCAGGCGTATTTTTAGAATTTAACGGTGTCAGGCTTGTTATATGAAATTTAAGGATTCTTTCATGCTGACCCAGTTCTGAAATTTCTCTTGTAACGAGAGCCGGATTTTTCAGGGTATATTTTTGTCCCTCTTCATCCCTGATTACCACCTTCAGACCGGGAATGGTCTCAAGAAAAGGGTTGACCTCAATACCTTCTCTCATCTTTACGTAAACGCCGCCATGATTGGCAATCCAGTCCCGCGTCAGTACAATTTCCTGGAAAAAGGCCCTGGCCTGGTTTAAAAGCTGTTCCTTGATTAAATTTTCACAGCGGTAATAATAGCCGCCGAAAATAAGGAGTAAGATGAATAGAAAAGTAAGAGAAATAACTTTTAAATGATTCTTGACAGAAATTGAAGACGATTTTATTTCAACATCAGGATTATGATTCATAGCCCGCCGTCGGTTGAATCTCTTGTAAAGTTTTGCCTGCTTCTCATGGAAGAAGGAAGGAATAGCCTCTTATTAATGTCCCCACAGTTTGAGGCAGAACAAACGCTACTATAGTTGAGTAACGATACTATTGTTGTGCCACGAACTGCTATAAGTCAAGCACTTTTTTTCAGCACAAATTTGATCTACCCAATTATGCTGACTATACTCTGCAAATAGGAGGAAATGATTTCTGTCAGGAGGTTTTAACTATGGAACCCAAACAGGCCCTGCTGGTGGATAATTCTACCCAGACAAGAGATATTATTACCAAAATACTTATTGATGCCGGTTATAGCGTTAAATTTGCGCTTAATGGAAAAGAAGGTCTGACTAAACTTTACAACAAAAATAATTTCTTTGATCTCGTTATAACGGAAGTCAATCTACCCGGTACGGGCGGTCTCAATTTGATAAGAATGACAAGGAATGAATTGAGACACAAAAAAATCCCCATCATAGCCATGGCTGACAATTTTGAGAAACAAAGAGTAGAGGAGTGCGTTAAGGCAGGCGCAACGGATTTACTATTAAAGCCCTTTGAACCGGCTGACCTTAAAAAGGTCATCAGGTTATGCTCTCCCCCATAGCTCCGGAAGCCATAATCCAACTGCTGCTTAAAGGATAATCCTATGCATCAGATAGCGCTCATTTACCGAAGCCCAGGCAGGCAAAAACTGATTTTTTCCTCTTTTTGATAATTTTGGTAACCGCTTCCGTTACCTGTTCTAAATAGAAACATTCCTTTTTTGAATACTCATCAGGGATTTTATCGGTATATTTTAAGGGCCAGTCAGCTTTCCCGGCATCATCCTTATGCTCATTAAAAAAGTGTGTACCCACTTCAATCGCTTTTGCCGCCTCTGAAGGCTCCAGTTCCTTTGCCTGAAGCATACCGTAAAGTCTATCCAGTTTAGCGGCATTTTCAGGTAAGAGGGAATTTAGCCATATTGGATTAAAACCGTCCTCCTTAAGGATTTTATTGACAGCCTTCCTGTAATCCATCAAATGAACTTCAATTTTTTTACTTTTAAAAAAAACGGACATTTTTAAAATCCCTCATATTCCTGGTTTATAATGCCGGTAATTCTATCAAAAGCAAGGACAATTTCATATTGAAAATTCCCTTTAAAGTTGATTTAAAATTTCACTTATCGTAAGAGAATCAACATCGCATGTTAGCGGCAATCCCCTTTCAAATTGAAAACGTCCGATAGCCAGGCTGGTTTTAAAGCCAAACTCGCCATCTATGGCTCCTGCATTATATTTAATCAATTTCTCCTGAATGGACCTGATCATATTTTCGCCATGGTTTTCCGTCCATTGTTCAACATCTTTCCGGTTTACTTCCTTACCAATGATTGTTACCGTCGTCCCTTTTCCAATATGTTTATTTTCAAAAAGTTCATCAATATCTCTATTTCGCATGGCTATACAGCCCCAGGTCCAGTTCTTTTCTATACCCATTCCGTGTATCTGTATGGAACCGCCAATAGTGGGAATACTTCCGTTTCGTACTTTTATTAACCCTCTTTCTTTCCATATCCTGTATCTTGCCCTATCCACAGCATTTGGATAGTTTATATCATAGGCCCGATAATATGTCGCTTGTGGTTTCACTCCGTAGATGTGGTAAGTTCCTTCGGGTGTCGTCGCATTGTCCTGGTGCAGCTTGCGATCATTAGGATTTGCACCAAGAGCGATGGGATAACGTTTTATCATCTTTGAGCCATCGCTGATTTCAAGAATGTAATGTACTTTATCAACCAGTATTGATACCTTGCCGTTGATTTCGGGATTTACGTCGGGGACTTTCACTTCAGAGGTATTACTCCATGTGACATTCCCATGGGTATCAACCATCTTTACCTTGTAATAATAGGCAGTATTATGCGCTACATACCTGTCGAGGTATGAATTCCCTGCTTTTTCCGCCGCTATTTTAATAACCGTAACAGGATATTTAATTAATTCCCCTTCACCAAATACTTCCAGGTAATTTGTGCTTCGATAAAGGGTAAATTCTTTTACATCCCTTCCGTCAGGTATATTAGCTTGAAATTTTACCGCAAAAGCGCCCCTGTCCAGTTCAGTATCAATTGTAAATGTATCTGATAAAGCCTGGAATGCTAACACCAGTGATGTGAAAATGATAAATATGGCCGTTCCAATGACTCTCATTTGAGTCTCCTTATTATGTACTTTTAATACTCCTCTTGCAGTGAGTGACCATCGCCACTGTCTCCCCTGTTTCCCCTAATGGAAATATCTCCTCAATATTTCCATCCTTCACTGCAACGTAAAACATAGCACAATATCAATGCGGTCCGCTTAGAAATTTGCGCTCATTAATTGAAAGTGAGTCATCCAAAAAGATGTCATTTCAACGCAGTACGAGGAGATACCCTGGGTAAAGATGTCTCCTTTCACCCCAGGGGCGCTTGTCACTTTGTTCGGGCACACTCGAGATAACACACTAATGAAATTGAAAAAAATTATAAGTAAACATTATTTACCGCCATTGCCAAGTCCTGTTTCAATGTGTTAACCTTTCGACTCATTTGTTACTTAATTAAAGAGCTTAAAGGCTGCAAATTCATGAATCAAAAAGCCCTTGAAATATTAAAAACTACCTTCGGTTATCCCTCTTTCAGGGGGCATCAGGGAGAGATCATCAATGAGATCATCAATGGTAGTGACGCCCTTGTACTTATGCCGACGGGGGGCGGCAAATCACTTTGCTATCAGATACCATCCATGTTAAGAGAAGGAACGGGGATCGTTATCTCACCTCTTATTTCACTTATGCAGGACCAGGTAACGGCATTAAAAGAATCAGGCGTAAAAGCCGCCTTTCTCAATTCGACCCTTTCTGCCAAAGAAGCCTTTCATGCCGAGGAGCAGCTTGTAACCGGCAGTCTCGATCTTCTCTATGTTGCGCCTGAACGTCTTATGATGCCGCGCATGCTCCAAATTCTTGATAAATCAAAAATTTCCCTCTTTGCCATTGATGAGGCCCACTGTGTCTCCCAATGGGGGCATGATTTCAGACCTGAATACCTGAAGCTCTCAATTCTTCATGAAAAATACCCCCTTATTCCCCGGATTGCCCTCACCGCAACGGCAGATGATACGACACGTAAAGATATTATTAAGCGGCTCTCCCTTGAAAAAGCAAAACTCTTTATAAGCGGTTTTGACCGCCCCAACATACGTTACCGGATCTCGAGCAGGCAAAATCCACGGGACCATCTATTTCGCTTCATTGAAGATGAACATAGCGGCGATGCAGGGATCGTTTATTGCCTTTCACGAAAAAGAGTGGAAGATACAGTCAGATGGCTTACGAAAAAGGGACGTACCGCCCTCCCCTACCACGCCGGTCTTTCAACTGATATACGCCAGGCCAACCAGGACCGCTTTATTAACGAGGAGGGAATCATCATTGTGGCAACAATCGCCTTCGGTATGGGTATCGACAAACCAAACGTCCGTTTTGTAGCTCACCTTAATCTCCCCAAAAGCATGGAAGCCTACTACCAGGAAACAGGCCGCGCCGGACGTGACGGACTGCCTGCCAATGCCTGGATGAACTACGGCCTGCAGGACGTCATAATGCTTCGCCAGATGATGGAAATGTCTGAAGCCGAGGAAAAGCACCGGCGAATAGAGCGGCATAAGCTGGAAGCAATACTCGGCTTTTGTGAAATGACTTCCTGCCGACGCCAGGCGCTGCTGGCATATTTCGGTGAAACAATGGAAGAACCCTGCGGCAACTGTGACACCTGTCTGTCTCCCGTTGAAACCTGGGATGGTACAGAGGCGGCCCGCAAGGCCATGTCCTGTATCTATCGCACTGACCAACGCTTCGGTGTTAACTACATTATCGATATTCTTCTTGGAAAAGAGAATGAACGAATAAGAAGATTCGGTCACCACAATTTGAGCACTTTCGGCATTGGTGCCGATATAGAATCTCACCAGTGGCGCTCCATCTTCCGGCAACTGGTAGCCGGAAGCTACCTTGCCGTCGATATGGAGGGACATGGCTCTCTGCTTTTAACAGAAGCAGCCCGGCCCATTTTAAAGGGGCAGGAAAAGCTTTATCTGAGAAAAGAGTTAAAACGTGAAAAAAGAGCGCCACGGCCATCCCCCAAAACACGTATATTTGACCCCGAAGAAAGACGCTTCTTTGAATTACTGCGGGCAGCACGGCTTTCTATTGCAAAAAATGAAGGTGTCCCCCCTTACGTCATATTTCACGACATGACCCTGTCCGAAATGGTTAAACATCTTCCTCAAAACATTAATGAGATGAGAGAGCTTTCCGGTGTCGGCGAAAAAAAACTGGCCAAGTACGGGGAGGTATTTTTAAAAATTATTAAGGAGCATTGTGAGGAATGAAGCTATGCAGAATGCTAAATGAAGAAGGGGAAGCTCAATGCTTCCCCTTCTGTGATCAATATATTTCTTCCGCCTTCAAAAATTTATTACATCATTAACTTATTCCAGAGAATTTCATCATCTCTTTTATCTTTCTCTTCCAGGCTTTCTGAAATTTCCTTCTCCAGTTCTTTTTTCAAACTTTCAACATCACCGGAATAAACAATGTGCTTTGAGTCTGATAGATCTTGCGGAATATCACCCTCTTTGGAGGAAAGCAGAATCATTTTTTTATTAAGTCCCTTGGCATAGCCCGCTTTAAAGGCTACATCAGGATTAGAGCCTGACATATGGGCAATGACAAGATCGGCTCCCGAAATTTTCGAAAGAGTGTTACACTTTGACGCATCATCAAAGAGGGCCTCATCCAACCTCTCACATTTTGCGCCAAGCTCATTGCAGGTTTCCTTAATACTGTCATTGTAAATCTCTTTAAAATCCTCATCTTTCGGTATTAACGTAAAAACTGTTCTCCTTCTTACCATTTTTTTCCTCGCTCCTATATAAAAGTAAAAAAAAATAAAAGTAAAATTCAAACAGCTTTTTTATAGCACATTTAATTTTTAAATACGCGACATATATTGCGAAATGTGCGACATATATTGCTCTTTTTCATTTTTTTGCCATTTATTTAAATTTTGACAAAAAAACAATATTTTACAAACTTTGTCCGGGATTATAATAAATTTAAAAAACTTATCTTATTGGCGGGATGAAGATTGGGTAAACAGTCTTATACTCATGAATAAAAAAAGAAAGGATATTAATTTCAAGAGATATAAAAAAGCAATGCTGTTATGTGAATGGTAGGCAGCAACAAGTAGATCTTTCTCATGGTTTATCATCATTTTTTGAGGATTTTTTGGGATATATATAATAGGAAGGAAGTCACCTGCCTTAAAGGGAGCATCCTTTTCGGGTAATGTTACCTTTTCTTTTGACGTGACCATTCGGGAACCTAGCTGAACTTTCTTTTCTATTCCCTGGTAGTGAATGAGGTAATTATCTTTGATCTCCCTTCTGCCGCCGGCCTTACCCATAATTTCAGGGACGTATTCCTTAATCCTTGCTTCCCCTTTTATTGCACTGCGAGAGAAGTCCAGGCTTTCCATAAAATTAATTACAGAAGGAATAAGGAGAACAAAAGCAGCAACGAGAGCCAGGAGTCCCTTTTTTACTTCCCCGGCAGATTTATTCCGCTTGGTCAATGGTTCCATGCTACCAGGGGAGCTCCTCGCCATTAGCATGCCAGAAAGTGCCGCTCTTTTTAAGGCCCAGGGCTTCAATCCGGTTGATAAGACCTCTTACCGACTCGACGGGAGATATTCCCTGCCCTCCCGTCATCTTAGTTGCTACCATGCCGGGGTGGAGTATTCCAACGGAAATACTTTTTTTATAAAGGTCCCTGGCCAGATTCATGGCGGCCATGTTAAGGGCAGCCTTCGACATCCTGTACCCATAGTAAGCACCTGAAGAGTTATCAGCTATAGAGCCCATCCTGCTTGTAATAACGATCAATTTGGAACCTTTTTTGAGATTAGGAAGCAGCGCCGAGCTTACCCGGAGCGGACCAAGGGCATTGACATCGAACTGGCTTTTCATACTTTCAAAATCGAGTTTATCAAGACTGTCGCTTTGCAGAATGCCCGCATTATTGATCAAAATATCGATTCGCCTGCCACTTAATTTTTTAGCCAGTGACTTTACAGAGGAATCATCCCTCACGTCAATACCGGAAATGACGCCTACATGAAGTTCATCAAGCCCGGGCGATGAATTCCGGCATACTGCAATTACCTGATCTCCCCTTTCCGAAAATTGACGGCTCAGTTCAAGGCCTATTCCACGGTTGGCGCCGGTAATTAAAACATTTAACATAGTAGATTTTTCCTTTTAATCAAAATGTTTTTATGATTAAAAAACAGTAAAGGCGATTCAATTTTTTTCCCTGCTACGGCTAATGTTAGCCTTCAGCTCTTCTAATGTCAAAAGGAGATATTTTTTTGCAACCGATTTATCTGCCAATCATCCTTTTATGACAAGCAAGCAAAAAAAAAATATAAATTATAAGGAGCAGATGAAAAGATATGACTATTACATGGACCCCTGATGCGGAAGAACTTATTAATAAAGCCCCCCTGTTTATAAGACCCATGGTAAAAAAGAAAATAGAAAAAATTGCCGGGGAGAAAGGTTTTACGACAATAGAAGTCGACCTGGTTAAAGAAATAAAAGCAGCAATGATGGAAAAGAGTCAACACTAAAATAACAAGGAGATTTAAATGCGAACTTTACTGATAGCACTAGTACTATTTTCAGCAGCGCCGGTTATGGCTGCAAATGATCTGAGAGGAAATGTAACGATTACTCCCGCCCTTTTAAAAAAGGTTTCCCCCACTGATACGCTTTTTATTTTTGCCCAGGCCGCCCGGGGGCCGAAGATGCCTCTTGCTATTGTACGCCTTCAGGCAAAAGACCTCCCTGCATCATTTACTCTCAATGATTCCATGGCAATGGCGCCTGCCTTCAGGCTTTCCAACTTTAAGCAAGTCAATGTTATAGCGAGGGTCTCAAAATCAGGAAAGGCCGTGCCTTCCATTGGAGATTTACAGGGAATTGTAAAGGCTGTTAGCGTAGGCACATCAAAAAAAATAGCTGTCCAAATCAATGAAATTATAAAATAGAAAAGGACTCTCCATTCATGCTTGTTCTCCTCTCCCCTGCCAAAACCCTTAACTTCGAAAAGGAAAGAACCTTCAAAAACTATACATTGCCTCTCTTTCTCCATAAGTCAGCACTCCTTATTGAGAAATTGAGGGAGATGACTCCCGACGATATTTCATCCCTAATGAAGCTTGGCGAAAAACTGGCTGACCTCAATTACGAACGATTCCAGGACTGGTCTATACCCTTTACTCCTGAAAATGCAAAGGCTGCCATTATGGCCTTTACAGGAGATGTCTATGAAGGCCTTAATGCCAGGGAATTTAACGATGAAGATTTTGACTTTACTCAAAACCACCTTCGAATCCTTTCGGGTCTTTATGGAATTCTAAAGCCACTTGACCTGATCCAGCCCTATCGTCTCGAAATAGGACTATCTCTGTGCACATTTGCGGGGAAAAATCTCTACAGCTTCTGGGGCAATACAATAACCGATGCAATTAATGATTCTGTAAAAGGCGAGGAAGAACCTGTCCTTATAAACCTTGCATCGCAGGAGTATTTTAAAGCTGTAAACAAGAATGCGCTCAGGGCCAGGTTGATTACTCCCGTTTTCAAGGAACTAAGGGATGGAAAATACAGGATAATTTCCTTTTCAGCCAAAAAGGCACGCGGTCTTATGGCAAACTATATCATCAAGAACCGCTTAACTGATGCAGATCATATAAAATCATTCCATGCCGGTAGCTACTCCTTTAAAGAATCAATCTCTTCGGGTGATGAATGGATTTTTACAAGGGAAAGATAGATAAGCCTCTTTTCCCGTCACCTCAAGCCACATAAAAAAATATCTTGACATACAAACCATGAAAAGATATTCTTATTGAAATTGAATTTCAATATCCCTTAAACCAAAAAATTTTTATGGGAGTACTGATAATGAATATCAAATTCACAGCACTAATTTTATTCTTTCTCCTGGCGCCATCTTTCTCCTTGGCCGACACCATAGAAAAAAAAGACTGGAATGGTGTCGCAAATCAGATTGAAGCCAAACTGTATGAGGCAAAAACAGTCTATGAGCAGGGAGATCACCGCAGCGCCAAAAGAAAAGTCAGTGACGCCTATTTTGATCTCTTTGAGGGGCTTGGAATGGAAAGTGCCGTGAGCCTGTATATTTCAGAAGAACGTACCTACCAGTTGGAGTCCTTATTCGGTTCGCTTAGAAGGGGCATCGACAGAGGCCTCCACTCTTCCCAAATAAAAGATATGATAGTCGAGGGAATGAGGCAGATTTACGAGAGTGCTGCTTACCTCAATGAAAAAACGGGAAAAGATACCCCGAATTATTCACCCCTTTCAAGCTTTGTCGACTCATTCATTATCATCGTAAGAGAAGGTTTTGAAGCCATCCTCATTATAAGCGCACTCATCGCCTATCTTGTCAGATCGGGGCATAAAGAGAAAGTTAACAGGATATATCTCGGGGCTGTCAGTGCACTTGTGGCCAGTGTTATTACTGCAATCGTACTGAATAGCGCTTTTTCCCTTTCCGGCGAGGCGAGAGAAGGTATGGAAGGTATAACCATGCTTATAGCAACGGCTTTGCTCTTCTATGTAAGCTATTGGCTAATCAGCAAAGCCGAATCGACGAGGTGGCAGTCCTTTATTAAAGACAAGGTTGAAGACTCTTTAAGTAAAAACAGTCTCTTTGCTCTTGGCGCCACGGCATTTCTGGCTGTCTACCGCGAAGGGGCGGAGACGATCATCTTCTACCAGGCCCTACTTTCCGGCGCCGGAGAAGAAGGTAAAGCAAACGTTTACTACGGCTTCATTGCAGGTTCAATTGTCCTCGTGCTTATCTACTATATATTTAAATACACGACCGTAAGAATTCCCATGGGTCCTTTCTTTGCCGTAACGAGCGCCCTCCTTTATTATCTGGCATTCAGCTTTGCAGGAAAAGGAGTGCTGGAGTTGCAGGAAGCAGGGTGGATTTCAGACAGGGCGGTAAACTTTCCGACCATTCATCTGCTTGGCATCTACCCTTCGCTGGAAGGTCTTACCCTGCAGGGAATTCTGCTCATGGCTGCGATCATTGCAGGATTAACAAAATTTTTCCTTTCACAGAAAGAGAAGAGAATGCTTGCGGGTAATGGGTGAGTAAGGAAAGCGCCGGAAAAAGTGACGGCAGATATATTGAACAGAGCGCAATATAGATTGCTTCCCTCGTAATGACAAAAAAGAGAGCCTCTTTGCGTGCGAAGCGAAGCAATCCATCAGGAGAAGTGCAAATATGGAACATATTAAGATAGATAAATTAGGGCGATTTGGTTCTGGGAATTCATCGCCATTGGCCCTTGTTAATGATGAAGAAAAAAGAGGCCCCATTGAAAAAGGTCTCGAAAAATTTCTCGTGAAAAACAGGGACAAATTCGCTTACATTCACTTTGCCATGTTTATTGTTTTTCTTCTCTTCTACCTTGTGCCGCCCTTTCTGCCTCTTCCGGCAGAAGATGCCACACCGCTTGACAATTACTTCCTTTTTGTCAAATTTGCCGTATGGGGGCTCTGGTTTCCCCTCCTCCTTTTATCAATCATTTTTTTCGGCAGGGCATGGTGCGGTATCTTCTGCCCCCAGGGAGCAGCCGGTGAATATTTCAACAAAAGGAACGGGAAAAGCAGGTCCCTGCCAAAATGGATCAAGTGGGAAGGGACGCCCATTGCCAGTTTTATTATTATTACCATACTGGGACAGACTATCGGCGTAAGAGACTACCCCAAGCCCATGCTTCTCCTTTTCGGTGGAACAACCGTCATTGCTGCCTTTATAGGCTACCGTTATACAAAAGGGTTCAGGGGCTGGTGCAGGCACCTTTGTCCCGTCGGGATTCTTCTCGGCATTTTTTCGAGACTTGGCATGGTAGAGATTAAAAAAGGGGACTTGGGCGGCCTTAAAACGGCATGCCCCACCTACATCAATCTTTCAACAAAAAGCAGCGCAAGGCACTGTATCGAGTGCATGCGATGCGTTAATCCGGAATCGAAGGGGACATTGCATTTCAAGCTGAGAAGTCCGGGAAAAGAAATAGAACAAATTAGAAGCTATGAACCCCATATCTACGAAGTTGCCTTTCTCTTCCTCGCAACAGGGCTCGCCCTGGGGGGCTTTTACTGGATAACAAGTCCTCTTTTTGTACAATTCAAAGGTTTCATGGGCGGACTTATGCTCCAGACCGGCCTTGTCTCCTTAATCGGCCAAAATCCTCCCTGGTGGTTAGGAGTCAATTATCCTGAAGCGGGAGACGTTTTTAACTGGCTCGATGTTATTGCCATTTCATCGTTTATGATCCTCTTTATGATCATTACAGGGCTCGCCCTCTTCATGCTTACCACCTTGTCGTCTCTCTTAATGGAAGAGAAGGGGAAGACCGTCATGGAGAAAGTCACCATACTGGGATATGCCTATGCACCTGTTGCCCTGCTCTCTCTCATACTCGGTCTCGGTGCAGAGCTTTTTGCACTAATGGAAGTTTTTAATGTAAGTTCAGGATTTGTAAGGAATATCAGGATTTCAATCCTCACAGTAGCAGTCACCTGGAGTATATACCTCCATTACAAACTGACAGGAAAAAGGATATTACCAACCCTGCCTAATTCTGTTGGAGCCCTGCTTGTCATGGGCGCATGGTATCCCGTAATCTAGGAAGCTGATTCATAGAGTTAATAAAAAAATTTATCACTATTTTGAAATTGAATATCATTTGCAGGAGGAAAATATGAACATGAAAAAAAGAAAGAAGACCATCACTACCCTACTTTGTCTCGTCACCCTCTTTTATTCCAGCCCCGGCTTGGCAGGGAGCAACCCGGAAAATTGGACTGGCGCTGCAACGACCATAGAAAAAGCGTTAAAGGGTGCCCTTACAACTTTCCGTGAGGGTAAAAGTGAGGAAGCAACAGAAATGGTGGCAGATGCCTATTTCGCGATATTTGAAAGCGAAAAGGCGAATATGGAAATTGCTGTAAGGCGCTTTATATCCTTCAAGGTGGCAATAAAGATTGAAAAGAATTTTAACAAACTCCGTAAGGCCATGCACGGAAAAGAGGATATAAAAGACATTGAAGCACGTACAGCCACCCTTATCGCCGACGTAAAGGAAGCTGCACTTAAACTGGATAGAAAGGGGGTGGGAATGAATATGAAATTTAACCGGTAAAAACAGATATTTTCGGACACCGGCTAAAAGCCGAAAGAGATCTGATAACATACTTAAAATAAATTACACCGCAGCAAGCTGCCGGGGTATAAGCGCCATGTCAGCGTTAAAACTCTATAGCAGTAAACTTCAGGTAAAGCACCCACTAGGAGTCATAATCAAATGAAATCAAGAAAAGCAATATTATCTATTACCCTATATCTCGTCACCCTGTTTTTATTTACCCTGCCCTTTACGGCAGCAGCAAGCAGCATGACACTGGAGGAACTTTCCTCTCGCGTAAAACAGCAGGAAAGAGAAATTGATCAACTCAAAAATCAAATGGATGCAACAGCTGATATGGTTGATGCAGGTGCCGGCAGAGGCAGTTCCAACAAAACGACACTCGGTGGTTACGGAGAACTTCATTACAATAATCTGGATGTTGAAGATGATGCCGATAAAAAAGAATTAGATTTTCACCGTTTTGTTCTTTTTATCGGTCATCGCTACTCGGAAAAAATCAAACTCTTCACTGAATTTGAGTTGGAGCATGCACTTGCCAGTAAGGCTCATAAGGGTGAAGTTGAACTGGAGCAGGCTTATATCGATATGGAATACGTCGATAACCATACTCTCCGAGCCGGTCTTTTCCTCGTTCCTGTAGGTATTTTGAATGAAACTCATGAGCCTCCTACATTTTATGGTACAGAAAGAAATCCCGTTGAGAAAAATATTGTTCCTTCTACCTGGTGGGAGGGTGGTTTTGCCCTTACAGGAAATATAGTAAAAGGGCTTAAGTATGATTTAGCGCTTACAAGCGGTCTCAATGTAGGTGCTTCACCAGCCAAAGTTCGTGATGGTCGTCAAAAGGTTGCAAAGGCCAAAGCTGAAAATGAAGCTATTACAGGTCGTATCAAGTGGCTAGGCATCCCCGGTGTAGAAGTTGCGGCAACCCTTCAACATCAGGAAGATATTACTCAAGGAGAAGCAAGCTCTTCTGCCGGAGCACTGCTTACAGAAGTTCACACTGTCATCAATAAAGGCGGCTTTGGACTTAGAGCGCTCTATGCAAAGTGGGATATTGATAATGACAGCTTTGAAACCGACGGATATGACGAGCAGAAAGGTGGTTACCTGGAAGCCTCATATAAATTCGGCAAGCATATTGGCATTTTTGCCCGCCGCAGTGAGTGGGACAATCAAGCTGGAAACTCTGTTGTCGATTCCGAGATGAAGCAAACAGACTTCGGTATCAACATCTGGCCTGATGAGAACGTTGTTATTAAATTTGATATACAGAACCAGGACACTGACAGTAATGAAACAGATGGTTATAACATCGGTGTAGGTTACCAGTTTTAATGGTGCCTTGCAGAAAAACATATATTGCCCTTCTTTCGGGTTTCTTCTGCCTTATAGCCTTAACGGCTTTTGCTCAGGAAACACTTCAACCTCAGGCTAACTTTATTAAAGAAGCCTTTGACGGTGCCACAGCCCAAAGAAAAGCCATGTGGATTACCAAAGATCTCCGCTCCGGTATCAAAAAGATACTGGGGCGTGATCTTGGTGTCTTAAGAGTTCGCTACTGGCAAAAAGGAGAGCGAACGGCCTGGATTCTTGAAGAGATTGGAAAAGAGGAACCGATTACAACAGCAGTGATTATCAATGAGGGGAAGATTGAGCAGGTAAAGGTGCTTGTCTATCGTGAAAGTCGTGGAGGAGAAGTTCAATATCCTTTTTTTACAAACCAGTTTAAAGGGCTCTTTTTAGATAAAAGGAAAGAGCTTTCCCACTCTATCGATGGAATTACAGGGGCAACGCTTTCCGTTAGAGCCCTAAAAAAAATAGCAAAACTCGCCCTTTACCTTGATGGAGCGATAGCAGGCAGTTATGAAAAATAAGAATAAAAGCAGATCACTCAGGATGCGTCCTCTCTTTATCTGGCATCGATACATAGGGCTCATGATTGCGCCTTTTATCCTCCTTATGCTTATAACGGCCTTTTTGCTTAATCATAGTGAGGACCTTAAACTTGCGGCAAAGCATGTAAGCTCTAAAAGCATCCTCACCTGGTACGGCATTAAGGAAGCTCCAGTCATAAAAGGGTTTAAAGTAAATGGGGAGTGGCTTTATCAGGCCGGGAGTGATCTCTATTTTGGAAAAGAGAAGCTAAAATTCGAAATCAGAAAACTTGGGGCTGCACTTCTTTTCAAGGATATTATCTTTTTAATTGATGATAATTCTCTCTTGCTTGTCAGTTTAGATGGAGAATTGATTGAGAAACTGGACGAGGTACATGGGCTGCCCGAAGGAATTGTAAAGATCGGCATCTTTGAAGATCTATATATCGCAGTTAAGGGGAAGAAGGGTATCTTTAAATCGGACATGAACCTCCTTAAGTGGGACCCTCTTTCAGGGGGCAAAATCCTTTGGGCTTCACCCCGAATATTACCTGAAGATATCAGGAAAAATGTCCTCCATAATTATCGGGGCAGGGGTCCCAGCTATGAACGATTCCTGCTCGATCTGCACAGCGGTCGATTTATGGGTAAATGGGGCGTATTCATTATGGATACCTTTGCAGCCCTCTTTCTCCTCCTTTCCCTCTTTGGTATCTGTATATGGGCAAGAGGGATAAAAAGAAAGGCATAGCGTAATCGCCATTTTCAGCAATCTTTATCAATACTTAAGAAACTAATATAAACCATTAAATTAAGTAAAAAGGAGATAAAAAATGAAAACAATACAAACAGTCACGGCATCAATATCTTTAATATTCCTATCTTTCTTACCGGCTGCCGCCATAGAAACTCCCATAGGATTACCTCAGACGAATAGCGGTATGGAGATTGCCGCCGTCTATCTGCAACCGATTGAAATGGAACCTGCCTCAGGGCCTCACGCCATGTCTCCCAGGAAAGGTTCGGATATTCACATCGAAGCAGATATTAGTGCAGACGAGAACAATCCTAACGGTTTTGCTACAGGCGAATGGATTCCCTACCTCTCCATCGGGTATACCCTCATTAACCTTTCAACCAATGAAAAGATAGAAGGAATGATGATGCCCATGATAGCAAATGACGGCCCTCACTACGGTGACAACGTAAAAATGCCGGGGCTTGGCAAATACAAACTCGTCTTAAATATCGTTAATCCTATGGCTAACGGTTTTGGCAGGCATACGGACAGGGAGACAGGTGTTGGTCCCTGGTTTGAGCCCTTTCAGTTAGAGTGGACCTTTAACTTTCTTGGTGCAGGAAAAAAAGGGGGGTACTGAGCCCTTTTCACCTCCCCTCTTTTCAAATCATCCCCGGCCTTCTTTCCATAAGGTCGGGGATGATAAATGTAATGCCACACATTGACCGAATGTCCATTTATAATAAGAACATCATACTCCTGCCTGACTTGACATAACCCTATTGCATAGTAGAGTTATAAATAGAAATAAGTTATTGAATATATTCTCTACTTCCAGAAAAACGCATAAATTCCACGATAACGCTTTAATGGGGAGCTATCCATGCATAGCTACGAAACCGGGATAGGTCAGTGGGTTGTAAAATACCGCTTTTGGCTCATTGCTGCCAACATGCTCTTTCTAATTGCATCAGCCTTGGGCATTTCCCGCTTAGTCGTCAACAACGATCTCCGCATTTTTTTTAGCCCCGAAAACCCCCAACTACAAGCCCTGGAGGCACTGGAAAACACCTATACCAAAGCCGATAACGTACTCTTTATCCTCGCTCCCAAAGATGGTAAAGTCTTTACCTCTGACACTCTCTCAGCAGTGGAAACCTTGACCGAGGCTTTATGGAAAACACCCTATTCAAGCCGTGTCGATTCCATTAGCAACTTCCAGCATACAACCGTCGAAGAGGATGACCTGATTGTGGAAGACCTTGTGGCAGATGCAAAATCCCTTTCAAAAGAGGATTTTTCCCGCATTAAAAATATTGCCCTTTCCGAACCTCAACTGGTTAACAGGCTTATCTCGCCATCAGGACATGTAACGGGAATCAATGTCAATATTCTCAAACCGGGCAAGTCAAATAATGAAGTGGTTGAGGTAGGTAACTTTGTTCGTGACCTGGCCCATAATTTCCGGCAGGAACATCCTCAAATCGACCTTTACCTGACAGGTATGGTCATGATGGACAACGCATACGGTGAAGTGGCACAAGACGATATGGGGACGCTCGTTCCTATTATGTTCCTTGCTCTCATAGTGATTACCGGTCTGGCACTGAGGTCATTAACGGGGACTTTTGTTACGCTCATCATTATCCTCTTTTCCACACTTACCGGAATGGGTTTGGCCGGTTGGCTGGGCATCTCCTTTAATGCCGCCTCTGCTAATGCTCCAACCATTATACTCACGCTGGCCGTTGCCGACAGCGTTCACCTTCTCACCTCCATGTTCCACCAGATCCATCTCAGCAAGTCAAAAGAAGAGGCTATTGCCAATGCACTGGCAGAGAATTTAAAGCCTGTCTTCTTAACAAGCATAACAACGGTCATTGGATTTCTGACAATGAATTTTTCCGATGCCCCGCCATTTCGAGACCTTGGAAACATGGTCGCCCTCGGTGTAACGGCGGCATTTTTCTATTCCATCCTCTTCCTCCCTCCTCTTGTAACCGTTCTTCCCATCGGGGTAAAAGCACGTGTAGAGCCAGGCTGTGAATACGACTATGAATGCTGTTCCTGCGATAGGCTGGCAGATATAGTTACCAGGTACCGCAATCCCCTTTTCTGGGGAATTCTCATTGCCGTGGGGATCGTTACAGCCGGGGTTTTTCGCATTGAGTTAAACGACAATTTTTCCAAATATTTTGATGATAGTTACGAGATCCGTAATGCCATGGATTTTATGGATGAAAACCTGACCGGTATGGATGTTATCGAATATTCTCTGAAAGCAGGTGAATCGGGAGGAATTAATGATCCCGAGTACCTGAAAATAGTGGAGGATTTTGCTAACTGGTACCGCAAACAACCCAATGTTGTCCATGTCAGTGCCATTACAGACACCATGAAACGTCTCAATAAAAACATGCATAACAATGATCCTGCTTGGTACCGTATTCCTGACAGGCGCGATCTGGCAGCTCAGTACCTGCTTCTTTATGAAATGTCCCTCCCCTTCGGTCTCGATCTGAATAACATGATCAACGTCGATAAATCGGCAACACGCCTCATAGTTAGTCTCAAGGCTATGACAACTCAGGAACAGCGGGCCATGGATGAACGGGCCGTGGCCTGGCTGAAGGCCAATGCACCCAAAGAGATGCTCACCGTCGGTTCGGGATTGACCATCATCTGGGCCCACCTGTCGGACCGCAATATTAAGAGCATGCTCATCGCCTCTTTCGGGGCCCTCATCCTCATTTCCGTTGCCCTCATTTTTGCCCTTAGAAGCTTTAAAATGGGCGTAATCAGTCTCCTGCCCAACCTGGCGCCGGCAACAATGGCCTTCGGTCTCTGGGGTCTCCTCGTAGGACGTGTCGGTCTCGGTCTTTCCGTTATTGTTTCCATGACACTCGGTATTGTCGTCGATGATACGATCCATTTTCTGAGCAGCTACCTGCGGGCGAGGAGAGAAAAGAATTTAGGATCCATTGCCGCTGTTCGCTATTCCTTTAACACAGTAGGTACGGCCATGTGGATTACGACGCTTTCCCTAGTTGTCGGATTTATGATCTTAAGCCTGTCGGGCTATAAAATGAATGCCGACATGGGACTCATGTCGGCCATTACCATCGTCCTTGCGCTGGCCATGGACTTTTTACTCTTACCAACATTACTCATTAAAGTGGAGGGTTCAAAATATGAGAAGAATAATACTTGTGATGATCCTGCTTGCAACACTCTTTCCCCTGCCGGCAAAGGCTGAGACACCTGCAGAGAAGGGCCTTAAAATTGCCATAGAGGCGGACAAAAGGGATTCCGGCTGGGGTGACTCAAAACAGGAATTTACCATGATCCTGAGAAACCGCCACGGTGAGGAGAGCAAAAGGGAAATCCGGGGACGATCTCTTGAAGTACCAGGCGATGGCGACAAATCATTAACCATTTTCGACACGCCGAAAGATGTGAAAGGAACAGCATTTCTTAATTTTACCCATAAGAAGGGTGACGATGACCAATGGCTCTACCTGCCGGCGCTCAAAAGGGTCAAACGAATCAGTTCCAGGAACAAGTCGGGTTCCTTCATGGGAAGCGAATTTTCCTATGAAGACATCTCCAGCCAGGAGGTGGAAAAGTATTCCTATAAGTGGATTAAAGATGAAAGCTACGACGGTAAGGACTGCTTCGTTACCGAGTCTTATCCCGTTGATAAAAAGAACTCAGGATATACGCGTATGGTCAACTGGATCGATAAGGCCCAATTTCGTACTTTAAAAGTGGAATATTACGACCGTAAGGAATCACATCTCAAAACACTCACCTTCAGGGCATATAAAAAGTACCTCGATAGATACTGGCGGCCCGATGAAATGAACATGATCAACCACCAGAACGGTAAAAGCACACAGCTTCTCTTTAACAATTATCAATTTCGTACAGGCCTGAAAGATAGTGATTTTAACAAGAGCAGTCTTAAACGGGCCAGATGAAAAGGAACTTCCTTGTCATAGAAACACTTATTCTCTGTAACCTGATCATATTGACTCCGGCATCTTTTTCAGCAGAGTTCTCAGGCTACCTCTCTACAGAAGGGATTTACTTTTTTAAGAAGCCGCTCTTTGACAAACAGGAAAGAAATACCGCATCCATCGCCCTGCAGCCCGAGTTTTATCACGAGTGGGAGAATGGCTCCAGCTTTACCTTTGTTCCCTTCGGAAGGCTGGACAGTGCAGATGAAGAGCGGAGCCATGTTGACATTCGTGAGCTGAACTACCTTTTCCTATCAGACAATTATGAACTCCGCATAGGGTTGGGAAAGGTCTTCTGGGGGGCAACGGAGTTTGTCCACCTTGTTGACATAATAAACCAAACGGACCTTGTGGAGAATATGGATGAAGAAGAGAAACTGGGCCAGCCTATGCTTCAGCTAACGATGCCTAAAAGCTGGGGAACGGCAGAATTCTTTCTTCTTCCCTATTTCCGTGAACGAACTTTTCCCGGCGAGGAAGGTCGTCTCAGAACAGGGCTTATGGTCGATACCGATGAAGTGGTGTATGAGAGTTCTTCCAGGGAGCGTCATATTGATTACGCGCTCCGATACAGTCACACTTTGGGGGATATGGATATGGGGATCTATCATTTTATGGGAACAGGTCGTGAACCTGCTCTGCATCCCGGAATAAATAAATCAGGAAAGCTGGTTCTCATCCCTTTTTACGAGCAGATCGAACAAACAGGCCTTGATATCCAGTTCGTAGCTGGAGAGTGGCTCTGGAAGCTGGAGACCCTCCATCGATCAGGCCAGGGAGAAGCCTTTTATGCAAGTATCGGAGGTTTTGAATATACCTTTTATGGTATTGCCGACGGTCCCCTTGATTTAGGTGTCATTGTCGAATATGCCTACGATGATCGCGGTGATGAGGCGACAACAGCTTATGAAAATGACGCCATGGTGGGGTTGAGAATAGCCTTTAATGATGCCGCCGGCTCGGAGATTCTAGCCGGTTATATGGATGATCTGGAGAGTTCGGCTCATATTATCAGTATAGAGGCAAGCCGTCGTTTTGGAGAGCACGTGAAAATAAGCCTTAAAGGAAGGAGTTTTTCGTCAATCCCTGCTGACGATCCGGTCTACAGCCTGCGTGATGATGATTATATGAAGCTTGAACTGGCTTACTATTTCTAGTACTCCTTTCACTATTATCTTGTCATTTCGACCAGAGGGAGAAATCCTTGTTTCCAATGCAATGAGAGATCTTTAAGATTTCTCGCTTCGTTCGAAATGACAGACATATAATATTTTTCTATCTTTTAAATATAAGGGGAAAAATGAAAGATTTGAATGACGAAGAAATCAAAGAGGCGGTACGTAAGACCTACGGAAAGATCGCAGAGGCGGAGGATTCCTGCGCCTGCTGGCATCCCTCTACGTCACAAAACTCCTCCTGCTGTGCTCCCGGGGTGTCCACAGCGCCCACCTCCACAGCTGAAGGTGCATCGGCCCGGCTCGGTTATTCCGAGGAAGAGCTTAAAAGCGCTCCTATCGGAGCCAATATGGGGCTCGGCTGTGGAAATCCTCAGGCCATTGCAGCGATCAAAAAAGGAGAAACCGTTGTCGATCTGGGAAGTGGTGGTGGCTTTGACTGCTTTCTGGCTGCAAGGGCCGTCGGTAAAAAGGGCAAGGTCATCGGCGTCGACATGACACCTGAGATGGTAAGCAAGGCAAGAGAAAATGTAATCAAGAGCGGCTTTGATAACGTGGAATTTCGTCTGGGGGAGATGGAGAACCTCCCCGTCCATGACAGTTCTGTCGATGTTATTATCTCCAATTGCGTTATCAACCTGGCAACTGATAAGGAGAAGGTCTACAGTGAGGCCTTCCGTATCTTGAAAGGGGGAGGACGACTGGCAATTATGGATATTGTCGTCACAGCGGAACTTCCTGAAAAGTTAAGGAAGAATATTGCCCTCTTTACAGGCTGCGTTGCTGGGGCAACACAGATGGATCATTTAAAGAAAATACTGGAAAGAGTCGGGTTTAGTAAAATAAAGATCAAATCAAGGGATGAGAGTAAGGAATTTATAAGGTATTGGGTACCTGGCAGTAAGATCGAGGACTACATCCTTTCGGCCTCTATAGAGGCTGTAAAACCTTAAATATTTAATTGGGGGTATTGTTATGGCTTCACTAAGTAAAACAGTTGAAAAGAACCACAAACTCATCATTATCGTAGAGACAACAATCATTCTTGCTGTGTTGGTCTCCTGTACGCTGCATGACATCATACCCGTGTGTCACTACCTCTTTGGATGTGATCACAGGATGCATGCCATTTCAGCCTTTTAACTCTGACCCAGACCAGAGGAGGAAATCTCAAAGGTTAATTAAAATGAAAGGAGGTGATGATCATGGCTACCATCAAGATGGTTCCCGAAGAGGAAGCCACAGGCAGGGTCAAGGAGATATACGAAGAGATAAAATCTGAACTCGGTATTGACTTTGTTCCCAATCTCTATAAAGTAATGGCTGCAAAACCGGCTTACCTTGAACTCAACTGGCAGCGAAGCAAAGAGATCATGGGCAAAGAGGGAAAGCTGGACCGGCTGACGAAAGAAGTTATCGCCGTCGCAGTCTCAGCTGTCAATGCCTGCGATTACTGACTGGAGGTTCATACTTCCGCGGTGCGGAAGTTAGGGCTGGATGATGAAGCAATACTGGAACTAATGGCCGTTGTCGACCTCTTTGCCGGTTTTAACAAGCTCATGGACGGCCTTCAGGTAGAACCCGATGAAAAACCATGGTATGGCTGAGGGTAAAAGCTATGAATGCCGTGAGCATTCATCCAATATTGCACTAGAGGAAGGTTAAAAGTTAAAGGAAGGTAATAACTTTAACATCATACTCCCTTATGTCATCAGGCAACTTACTTTATAGCACGCTTATTCAGCTGAAATCATTAATTTTTTCCATAATCCCTGCAACCTTCCATTCATTATTTTATCTTATATTCCAGAGATTGCTATCCATAGCCGGATAAAAGTCACTCATAAAACATCAAAAAAAGGAGTAAAGTCACCGGTGAACAGAAATTCTCAGGACGAATTAATTAAAAAAATCACTGAATCCGTTATCAGGCCCTTTGAACGATTCTTTAAAAGAGAGGCCACAAGCGGTATTATCCTCATACTGGCTGCCGCTGCTGCCATGATTATTGCCAACTCACCACTGCATGATGCCTATCACCATCTATGGGAAACGTCTCTCGGCTTTTCTTTAGGCTCTTTTACACTTGAAAAAAGTCTTCATCACTGGATCAACGACGGTCTTATGGCCATTTTCTTTTTTGTTGTGGGCCTTGAAATCAAACGGGAAATCCTTATAGGGGAACTGGCATCTCCCCGCAAGGCAGCCCTGCCCATTGCAGCGGCCATTGGAGGAATGGTCATGCCTGCCGCCTTCTATATTTTCCTTAATACCGGTAAAGCAGGTGCCCCGGGGTGGGCCATCCCTATGGCAACCGACATTGCCTTTGCTCTTGGCTGCCTTGCACTCCTTGGCAAGGGAATTCCCTCTGGCATACTGATCTTCCTGACAGCCCTTGCCATTGTTGACGACCTGGGCGGTATCCTCGTTATCGCTCTTTTTTATACTGACCAGCTTTCGATCTCGGCCCTCATTGAAGCCCTTATTCTCCTTGCCCTCTCTTTTATGATGAACCGCTTTGGCGTGAGAAAAACCTTCCCCTATGTGCTTGTGGGCCTTTTCCTCTGGCTTGCGCTTTTAAAATCAGGCATACACGCTACGGTTGCAGGCATACTCCTAGCCATGACTATCCCGGCATCTACTGCAATCAGACATTCCGAGTTCATCAGGAAAATTGAAGAGCAACTTTGCTTTCTTCAGGGAAAGGATGAAAATGCTTCATACTGTGCCCTCGAACTTGATGAGGCAGAGAAACAATCGGTCATTCAATCCCTCGAGCAAGCTATATCCGATGCAGAAGCGCCACTGGAACACATCGAACACTCCCTTCACCCCTGGGTGATTTACCTCATTATGCCCCTTTTTGCTTTTGCCAATGCGGGACTTAAACTCGACATGGAAAGCCTAACCGGCTCACTTGCTCACCCTGTATTTTTAGGCACCATTCTCGGTCTTGTCGCAGGAAAACAGATAGGTATATTTCTCTTTTCATGGCTTACCGTTAAATCGGGCATTGCCAGTCTTCCCGAAGGGGTTCGGTGGAGCCATATTTACGGCGTCAGCATACTGGCCGGTATCGGTTTTACCATGTCCCTCTTTATAGGCAACCTCGCCTTCCATGATAATCAGGCCATGCTTGAGACGGCAAAGCTGGGCATCCTGGTTGCGTCTATTCTTTCCGGCATTTTAGGCATGCTTGTATTGAAAAAAGTTACATGAGAGCAAGCTTAAGCTTTCTGCCTTACTGTCACTTGCATTACCGGCATGGTCCCTCGCCATGAGAAATTTATTTACAAATTCATTTACTGTAATATACTTACAACCATGCGAATCATCATTGTAGAAGACGAAAAAGACCTGGCTTCCATTATCAAAAAGGGCCTTGAAGAGAACGGCTATAGTGTCGATATGGCCCATGACGGAGAAGAAGGTCTCTACATGGCGGAAAATTATCCGGCAGATGTAATTGTTCTCGACATCATGCTCCCCCTCATGGATGGCCTTACTATCCTTAAAAAATTAAGGGCCCAGGAAATCAAAACGCCTGTTCTCATGCTCACAGCTAAAGATACGGTGCCCGACAAGATAAAGGGTCTTGATACGGGCGCCGACGACTACCTGACCAAGCCTTTTGATTTTACGGAACTGCTCGCCAGAATACGGGCCCTCATGAGGAGGTCAGGGGAAGTCAGGGAAGCAATCATACAAATTGCAGACCTGGAGATAGACACTGCCACCCATGAAGTAAGGAGAGCCGGAAAGATTATTCTCCTTTCAGCCAAAGAGTATGCATTGCTCGAATATCTTGCTTACCGCAAGGAGCATGTAGTAAGCCGCTTCGATATTACCGAGCATATTTATAACGAGGATTTCGATCTCGACTCCAATGTAATCGACGTGTACATCAATTTTTTGAGAAAAAAAATCGACAAGGATTTCCATAGCAAACTTATTCATACCGTACGCGGCGCAGGCTACATCCTGAAAGAGGAGTAGATGAAAAATGTTTTCTTCCATTAAATCAAAACTCGCCATATGGTTTTTCTTCATCTTTTCCCTGCTTTTTACAACCTTCGGCTACTTCCTCTACGAAAGTCTTGAAAGTATTCTTATGGGGTCCGTCGACAGTCACCTTCATTCGGAAGTTCAGCTTATTGCAGGCCTTCTTACTCTTGAAAAGGAGGAAAGCGGCAGAGAATTGTCGGAGGCGGCCATCGGCGAATACGCCAGACCTCTGTCAGGCCACTATTACCAACTCAACAGGCCCGACGGTGAAATTATCACCCGCTCCCCTTCCCTCTCTATCGTCGATACAGCGCTCCCCATACGTGAGGGCTCGCAGGCTGCGCTCTATCTAACATCCACCGGTCCTGACAGAGGACCGATCAGGATACTGGTACAATCTTTCCCGACTCCATCAGGGGATATAATTATTCAGGCGGGAGAATCACTGGAAGAGACCTGGTTTTTGCTGGAAAGATTCAGGACAATCATCTTTATTTTCTTTCCCGCCTTCTTTCTTCTCTCACTAACGGGGATTATAATAATAACGATGCTTTCACTAAAAAAGATCGACAAATTCTCTGAAAAGGTGGAAACCATTACGGAAAAGAGCCTCAATGAAAGACTCCATGAAGAGGCTGTAGAGAGTGAACTCAAACCCCTGGCGTCAAGCTTTAATACCATGCTTGAAAGAATTGAAGAATCATTCGAAAAGCAGAGACGCTTTCTTGCCGATGCTTCACATGATTTGAGAACTCCTGCCTCAGTCATCAAAAGCCACTGCGACGTTACCCTGGGGAGGGAAAGAACAGTCGGTGAATATATTGAGACATTGCAAACCATTGAGCAGACTTCTGAAAAAATGGGAAAACTCATTGCCAAAATACTTGAAGTAGCACGGTTAGACAACAAAGCCTATACCCTCGACATGGCTGATGTAAACCTCATGGAACTTACCAATACCGTTGTCAGATCACTAAAACCGAAGAGTGAAGAAAAATCACTTGTGATAAATCTATCCGGCAAAGAGGTTACCCTCAAGGGAGATAAACTGAAACTGTCTGAGCTAATGAGCAACATCATTGAAAATGCCATTAATTACAATAAAAAAGGTGGAACCATCGACATCGTTATATCATCCCAAGGGGATGAAATAATTATAAAAGTAACCGATACAGGTATCGGCATTTCCAAAGAAGAAAGGGAGAAAATTTTCGACCGCTTTTACCGCATCGACAAAAGCCGTGGGCTGGTGGAAGGAAGCGGCCTGGGCCTTCCTATTGTTAAGGCCATTGTAGAAGCCCATGCGGGGCATGTTGACGTGGAAAGTGAGGAGGAAAAGGGAACGACCTTTACGGTGAGGTTGCCTTTGTTGCAGGTGGATTAACTTGAAATAATTGATATCAATACCTTTATCAGTCACAGAGTTCACTCGCCAGAGACCTCAGGCTCGAATTCTTTTATCGGGCTACCACACTTGTCATTTCGACCACAGGGAGAAATCTTTTATTTAAATAAAGTAAAATGCTTAAGATTTCTCCCCTTGGTCGAAATGACAACGATAAAACAGATAATATTTTAACGAGGAAATAAAAAATGAAGGAACAAAAATCACCCTACCTATGCCACATCCTTGTCTGCACCAACTGCCGCGATAAGAAAGAGAAATCATGT